>JAGLYB010000099.1 GCA_023132545.1 Candidatus Bipolaricaulota bacterium | reverse complement strand
AGTCAGGACGCAGCGACCGCGTTGCGCCAAAATAAACGTGTCGAACTTCATCTGGCGTTCGGTCTCCGTTTACGTGCATCAACACACGGACGCACCGCGGCAGAGAACCCCGGACGTTCATCTCCTGAACGCAGAGGAGCGGGGTCTTTGTCCATCCCAGCTCCCTCGCAGCCTTCGCCGGCGCCACAGCGTCTAGATCCGGTGTCGCAGAGAATAGCACGCTCGCGATTTCCTCTACATGGATCGCGTTTTCAGCGATCATCCGCGTGAGCAACGTTCGTGTCGCGTTCAGGATCTCCTCTATCTCATTGTGTGGGACATCGATCGCTCCGCGAATTCCGTAATAGCTCATGGTCTCTCCCGTTGTGTCGCAGCATCGCGACGCTGCCAGTTCTTACTTCCATCTTCCCGAGGCGGCTCTACCCGTCGCGGCCCAAAAGAAAAAAGACCACAGGCGATTGCCTGTAGTCCTCTTTGACTTCCCTCTTCAATCTATGCCGAAGCTAGATCAAACCAGGGAAGTCAGTACGTAAAGTAAAAGAAAAACAAAGCCAGGGCACAGTTCGGAAGCTGTCTCGCGTCTCGACCCATTTCCCTGAACATGATCTGCGCATCATAGACCGGGGTTCCGCGAGAGTCAAGAGATAGGCATCACAGATTCGCCGGGCCCACATTGTCACCTACTTTGCAGTTCGCTCTGCTGCTGCCGCGGCAGCCATCAAGGAACGTGAGTGGCAGAACCGACGCCTTCCGGAGCCATTCGGTCCGTAGCGTTTCCCTAGCATCAGCTTCAGCCTCCATTAATCTCGCGGATCCTTGCTTGTGACAGTCTCAGGAGGTCGAGGGCAGATCTTGCTTTTGATATCACCGGGGCGCCTTGACAGCAGGACCTGAAATCCTGACTTCGGGGGGGAATCTTGGTCAGGCATACTTCGTGAACTTGATCTATCAGCTTCATAGCCGTAGGCTGGCATCCAAAGATGCCAACGAAATAGATGGGAGTATGAGAGGCGGCAAATGCGGCGTGAATAGGACTAGCGTTTCAGGAAAGGCGACAACGCTTGTGTGCACCTTCACACACTAATCATTGTTTGGTGGCGCATCGAACTGTGAGGAGTACCTGGTTTCTTGTTGGTCTGCCAAGGAGGTCTCATGCGACTTCTCGATTTTCTCACTTCGACCAAGCGGCCGCTTCCAGGTACGCTGAAAATGTCCCAGCAGGAGGTCTTGGATCGGCTTGAGAGCCTCAACCGGCCAACCGAGCCCTATCGTTTGATCGACGGTCGGTCCGAAAGTGTGGATCTCATTGCCGAGTGGAAGATTGTCGATGCGCAGTGGTGCGAAGCATTTGCGAAGAGCGGCCTCTCGAAAGTCTTCCGGATCTACCTGAAGCTTGACCCTGCAAACCACGAGGTTCGGGCCATAGACCGGGAGTATACGGTCGAGTGGCGGGCGGGGGTGCCATCGACACTCGTCGCAGTCGGCCGCTTCAGAGGACAGATGCAGTCACGCGAATCCAGCAAGGCGTATGTGTTCACCAGGGAGCTCGGGCTGCACGAGGTGTACAACTACCGATTTAGCACGAAGGAGCTGAAGGGACCGATACAGGACGCAGTGACGAGTTGTGGATGGACGTACAAGGGGGTTGTGTTCGGCAAGCTCTGAATCGCTTAGCGATTACTGCCGCGAAAAGCGATGAAAGTCGACGCCTAACGACGCGCTGGAGCTGACGGCACAGGCGAGAGAATGGGAGCGCCTGAGAGCAGGTGCCAGGACACTATTCTCGAATCGCAATCCGCTAGGTGTGGGCACGTCCTGCATTTCAACGCTAGAATGTGCGGAAGACGTAAGAAGGTTTCAGCTTCCGTAAACCTCAAGAATCCTTGCTCGTACGGCCGCAGAGGCCTTCACCTCAATGCCGGCCATTTCGCGTGCGGTACGCTCGTAATCATTCCGGCTGATTGCAGGTTTCTATGCCGGCTATTCGAAGCTTTGTATTGCATGGAAGAAGCCCCAGCCTCGGCCGGGGCTTCTTCAGATTGTTGCGATCACGATCGTTCAGTGTCTCTAACCTTGGATTGCCGCCTGTATGCACTTGTGGCAACGGCTACTCATCTGCGATGAGTAGCTTGTGAGAATGGCAACTCGCGAGAAGCATGCGAGTTGCTTTGAGAATCGGGATGAGCTTCGATTCTCTCGATGGATTGGCATACGAATTGCTGTCGGAAAGCAAGACGAACTCGTTTCTCTTATCCGACAACATGTCAGTAGCTTGTGAGAATGGCAACTCATCGCTGATGAGTTGCTTTGAGAATCAAGCGCAGCTTGATTCTCTAGTAGACGACCCTGAGTTCCTTTGAAAAACTGGGATAGTGCTCCGATTCTCTTGTTGGATGGATGGCGAGCTTCGCACCGTGAAGCAGTCTCTATCTAAAAAAAGCAGCCCCCGCGTGGCGGGGGCTGTATTGTTCTTCTTCGTGAGTTCCTGAGTACTAGCTCTGGATTGCAGCCTGTATGCTACGGGGAACTCGCGGCGACTACATGCGAGTTCCTTCGGAGAACGCCGAGCGATGCCCGGCGTTCTCTGGCAGCTCAATTGCTATCCTCGGATAGCTGCTTGAGCTGCCGCTAACCTCGCAACCGGCACTCGGTAAGGGCTGCAACTGACGTAGTTGAGTCCAACTTTGTGGCAGAAGGCGATGGAAGAGGGTTCTCCGCCGTGCTCGCCGCAGATACCGAGTTTGATATCGGGTCGCGTCTTGCGTCCTAGCTCGCAGGCCATGGCCAACAGTTTCCCTACACCTGCTTGATCCAATACTGCAAATGGGTCCTTGTCGTAGATGCCCATCTCGACATAGTCCTTGAGGAATTTTCCAGCATCGTCGCGAGAGAAACCACACCCCATTTGAGTGAGGTCATTGGTTCCGAAGCTGAAGAACTCGGCTTCAGTGGCGATCTCATCTGCGGTGACTGCGGCACGCGGCACTTCGATCATCGTACCGACCATATAGGGAACGTCGGCCTTGGTTAGGCCGTTGGCTGTTAACACTTCCTCAGCGACCTTGACGGCGAGTTCACGCTGCAGGGCCAGTTCCTTCACATGTCCGACCAACGGAATCATGATCTCGGGTTTCACTGGGGTACCGGACTTGTGCACGTTGCAGGCGGCTTCCATGATGGCACGTACCTGCATCTCGGAAATTTCCGGATAGATGATGCCTAAGCGGCAGCCACGATGTCCGAGCATGGGGTTGAACTCGTGTAGCGATTCAACCTTCGCGCGGATGACATCCGCGGTTACGCCCATGACATTGGCCACAACCTTCTGTCCTTCGGCATCGTGCGGGAGGAATTCATGCAGCGGCGGGTCGAGCAGACGGACAGTGGCCGGCAGACCCTTCAAGGCCTTGAAAATGCCCTCGAAGTCGCCGCGCTGCATGGGAAGCAGTTTGGCCAGCGGTTCCCGGCGTCCGGCTTCGTCTTCAGCCAGAATCATCTCTCGGACGGCAACGATGCGATCGCCTTCGAAGAACATGTGTTCCGTGCGGCACAGGCCGATGCCTTCAGCACCGAACTTGACGGCAACGACGGTATCCTGCGGGCTGTCTGCATTGGTACGGACGCCGAGGGTTCGGAACTCGTCTGCCCACGCCAACAGCGTGCCGAAGTCGCCGGATACTTCGGGTTCGATGGTTTGAATATCGCCCTTGTATACGGTTCCCGACGATCCGTTAAGGCTGATGGATTCTCCAGCCTTCACGACCTGTCCACCGACTGTGAATTGACCGTTGGCATAGTCAATAGAAAGCTCGCCTGCGCCGGCGACACAGCACTTGCCCATGCCACGGGCGACGACGGCTGCGTGAGATGTCATCCCACCGCGCGCTGTGAGAATGCCCTGTGCTGCCACCATGCCGCCGATGTCTTCGGGGCTGGTTTCAATGCGAACGAGGATGACCTTCTTGCCTGCTTCTGCTGCTTTCTCGGCTGCTTCGGCAGAGAACACCACGGTTCCTGAAGCACCGCCCGGGCTGGCCGGCAATCCCTTGGCCAGAACGGGAGCCTTTGCCTCGGCTGCTGGATCAAACATCGGGTGAAGAAGCTGGTCGATCTGCTCGGGAGCCACTCGAAGAACGGCTTCCTTCTTGTCAATCATGCCTTCTTCGACCATCTCCACGGCTGTTCGTACTGCTGCGGCTGCCGTGCGCTTTCCGCCCCGCGTTTGCAGCATATAGAGCACGCCATCTTCAATGGTGAACTCGATGTCCTGCATGTCCTTGTAATGGGCTTCAAGCTTAGCGCGAATGGCGATTAGCTCGGCATAGATGCCTGGCATTTCATCGTTCAGTGTCGAGATCGGCAACGGCGTGCGGATGCCGGCGACGACGTCTTCGCCCTGCGCGTTCATCAGATACTCGCCATAGAACTCGTTCTCGCCTGTCGCAGGATCGCGTGTGAATGCGACGCCCGTGCCGCACCCGTCGCCCATGTTTCCAAACACCATCGCTTGCACGTTGACTGCCGTGCCGCGAAGTCCCTTGATGTCGTTGATCTGGCGATACTTGATGGCTCGTGGATTGTTCCAGGAGCTGAGCACGGCTTCGATGGCTCCCCACAGCTGTTCCATCGGGTCCTGCGGGAACGGTCGACCGGCCTTTTGCTCGATGACGGCCTTGAACCGAGCGACCAATTCTTTGAGGTCATCAGCAGAAAGGTCCGTATCGAGTTCAGCATTCTTCTCTTTCTTGAGCGTTTCGAGAATTCTCTCGAACGGATCGTGATCGGTCTCGCTTTCCGGCTTGAGATCCATCACAACGTCGCCGTACATTTGGAGTAGTCGGCGGTAGGAATCGTAGGCGAATCGTTCGTTGCCCGATTTCACGGCCAACCCAGCAACCGTCTCATCGGTGAGCCCGAGATTGAGGATGGTGTCCATCATGCCGGGCATGGATACGAACGCGCCCGATCGGACTGAGAGAAGTAGCGGGTTTTCAGCACTGCCAAAGACCTTGCCTGTAGTCTCTTCCAGTTTCTTCAGATGGGTGGTAACTTCTTCGCGTAGACTATCAGGATACGTGTTGTCGTGATCTGAGTAGTAGCCACAGACCTCTGTGGTAATGGTGAAGCCAGGGGGGACGGGGATACCCAGCCCTGACATTTCAGCCAGATTGGCGCCCTTGCCTC
>JAGLYB010000098.1 GCA_023132545.1 Candidatus Bipolaricaulota bacterium | reverse complement strand
AGATACGACCTGGCTGCTGATCCTATTGAGTCTGCTGGGGGCTGCCATTGCTGGTTTCGTGCTAATCCGCGCGCTCAACCGATAAGAAGGGGGGTGACGCGCGGGCGGATGCGCCTACCCAGCCCATTTCTTACTCTACGATATGCTTAGGTCAGTGTAGCCTCGGTCTCAGGATCAAATACGTGCAGTGTGTCGAGATTCACCGCCAAGTAAATCTCCGAGCCAACCTCAACTTGACTATGCGGATCCAAGCTCGCCACAATTTGAAGATCATCGATGTACCCATACACGAGCAACGTATGCCCGAGATGCTCCGCGCGTCGTGTGATACCTAACGACAGGTACTGCAGATATGGATAGGTGGATCGTAACAACGACAAGCGCGCAGCAAGCCACTACTCTACGCTGAGCGCTTCCTGTTTGTCTTGATGAAATTTGAATTGCGAATTACACTGCGTATCCTTGCGTAATTTGGGAGAGGGATCTGGCGTTGCAGAGATCGCAGAAGAGCGGTACTCTAATTCGGTCGCCAATGGACCAGGAAGTAAGTGCTTCCACAAGTATTCTCAAGCCAGCTTGAACGGGAAGATAGACTCTGCGAATCGGATCTCATTAAGCTGTTCTTGGAGTGGATGCCGCATCAAAAAGGAATCGTGAAAAGCGTCGTAGGGTTGGTAACAGCGATCGAGGGGCCACGCAATGAAGATGTTCGAGAAGGGTTGAAAAGACGGGATCAGAGCTATGGAATCAGATAAGAACTCAGATCACAAGATTGCGAAGAACGGCAATGCGCCGCTCTATCGCCAACTCGAAGAAATTCTAAAGCAACGGATCAAGAACGGCGAGCTCAAGCCGGGCGATCAAATACCAACGGAATTCGACCTGTGTGAACAATTCGGAATCAGTCGTATTTCCGTTCGGCAAGCGCTAGCAGAATTAGCCAATGACGGCTTCCTTTGTCGCCATCAAGGGCGAGGCACATTCGTCAATCATCTCGTCGCGTCGAAAGTAACACTCGTAAGGGCACTGATTGCCGAAGAACAATGGATCCCACCGCTCCGAGAAGCTGTCCTCCTATACAACGAAGAGGGACACGATCGCACAATTCACCTGGACATTCAGGCTGTGGGCCGGCCACAGCTACGCTCCGAGATCCTCTCTGCAGTAGGGAGAGGAGAGGCCCCGGATTTCGCCCTGATCGACTGGGCGTGGAGGGTTGAGTTTTCAAACCTTCATTTCCTTAAGCGGTTGGATCGACTCGATCCCAAGTGGGCGGAAGAGTTCAAGGCCGATCTTTTCCCAGCCTTTGTTGACACAACAACGCCAACGTTGTATGGAATCCAACCAGAGGCCAACGTCTCGGTCGTTTGGTACCGAAAGGACTGGTTCGCGAAGGAAAGGATCAACCCTCCCAGGAGATGGAATGAGCTGGTAGAGGTCTCCAAGCATTTCCAAAAGAGAGAAAAATACCCGTTGGCGTTCGTGGGCGGGACCCAAGCCGGAGAAACCACGACCTATCAGTTGCTCCCGTTTATTTGGGCAGGAGGAGGCAACCTATTCACCAACGAAAACGTAGGCTTGGACGACCGGGTTGTTAATGCGGTGCGTTTTCTGGTGGACTTGGTGCACAAGTACAAAGTCGTCTCACCGGATGTCGTCTCCTACAGCTGGGATCAACCTGCCCGATTATTCGCACAGGGACATCTGGCTTTAGCTGTGGGTGGAAGCTACGAGAAGGCCGTCATCCAGGATGTTTCCGGCTGGGATGACGAGGCATTTCGCGCGAAGGTCGGCTGTATTCCAATCCCCGCAGGACCTGATGGTGCGATGGCAACAGTCGCCGGTGGCATGACCTATGTGATCTTCCGGCAAGCCAGGGATGCAAAGCTTGCACTAGAAATACTGAAACGAGTGGCAAGCCCGGGGCTGATGCACAAATTCTGTGCGGAAACAGGACGCAGTCCAACGCGTACCTCGGTAGTCCGCGCTTTGGATTCCGAGCGAGATTGGTTCTCACACCACGTAGCCAGTTTCTTGAATAGCGCCCGGGCACGATCGGGAATTACGGAGTACGCCAAGGTTTCAGAGCAGTTCCAAGTCATGATGGAGAATGCCCTTTCGGGGCGCATGAATCCTCGCCAAGCTGTAGAGAAAGCCTCGGAGATCATGAAGATACTGATTTCCGAGAACCGTAATGAAGATGTCGCTTCGCTCTGAAACTGTCGCGATCATTGTCCTTATTCTTTTCGCACGACTTTGAACAATTCTCCTATTTGACATCGAGCATCCGGCTCGCTATATTTGTTATAACAAATAACTGCCTCTCCTACTCGCAAGGGGGTGATCCACTGCTACAAGAGGTCCATTATTAGGGAACGCTCAAGCAAGGGAAGTACTTCCAGCAAGGAGGCAAACAAGATGAGAAAGTGTCTTAAAGGGCTGCTAGTCATTGGTTTGGTTCTAGCCAGCTTCGCAGCAGTCTACGCAAACACCGTGGTTGAATTCTGGACGACTGACAACGAGCCTGACCGTGTTGCTGTTTATGAAGCAGTTGCAGCACGCTTCATGGCTGAGAATCCAGGCATTGAAGTCAAGATCATCCCTGTTCAAGAAGCAGACATCAGCCAACGCATTGCCACCGCCGTGGCTGCGGGGCAGCTTCCGGACATCGTCCGCATGGGGATCGAGCGCGTGGCCGTTTTCGCCGCTGAAGGTATCCTAGATCAAGATGCCGCTGAGGCCGTAATCAACAGCGTCGGGCTAAGCGATTTCCGCGCCGGCCCGCTGGCAATGGTCATCGATCCCGCAACCGGCCAGTATGCTGCTGTGCCATACGATGGCTGGATTCAGGCAATCTGGTACAGGGCCGACCTATTCAAGGCAGCAGGACTTACACCTCCTGTGTCTTGGGCCGATATCAACGCCGCCGCCGCCGTGCTACCTGGAACAGGGGGCTTGCTGTACGCATTGACCCTTGGTACGGATCCGGGCCAGAACTACGGACATCAGGTCTTCGAGCAAGTCGCAATGTCGAACGATGCCTGGCCGTTCGATGCAGATGGCAACGTCACCATGAATACCCCGGAGATGATTGCAGCCTTGGAGTTCTACACCAACCTCCAAGACGTTGCAGTACCGGGCCCGCAGTACTGGCGTGGAGCACGCGAAGCCTATGAGCTTGGTCAGTCCGGGATGTTGTTCTACAGCACCTATATCATGGATGACCTAGTCGATGGTTCCGGTATGGAAAGTGGCGACAAGGTCGATCTCGTCATTAGCGACTTGGCAGCCCAGACCGGCTTTGCCGCACAAATGGTCGGGCCGAATGGATCGGCTTCTTACGGCCAACTAGTCACTCTCGGAATCATGGAGGGCGCGGACGCCGCAGCCCGGCTAGTCGTCGAATACTTCCTGACCGACGGCTACATTGACGTCCTGGCACTGGCTCCATTTGGCAAAGTCCCCGTACTCCAGAGCGCGGTGGACGGCTGGAAGGAACTCAGCCCCTACTTCGCCAACTATTCGAGCAAGACGTTGGATCAAATCGCCAACGGGTTCGAGACAATGCAGCGTTGGCTCTTCCGTCCGGAATATGGTCCAATTGAGCGTGCCGTGGTCGGCCAAATCGAAGGCCGCCTGTTGATTCCTCAAGTTCTCAGCAACATTGCACTGGAAGGGATCATGACGCCTGCAAGTGGTGCTGCCTGGCTTCAGCTGCAGGTTGAAGCTATTCGAGCCGAGTATTAGACGTTAAACAAAACACTACAGTTGGAAACGCGGCCTTGCCGCGTTTCCAACTTGCTTTCATTCAGGATCAGCCTCTTCCTTGAGGGCGCTGAAACGCTTTAGTGCATGAGAATGTGGGGCGAGTCGATGTCACGAAAGAAAGGTACGCGGATTTCATTCGAACGATGGGGGACGTTACAAGCGCGCGAGGCTCGCTTGGCCTGGATGTTGACTTCTCCAACAGCACTGATTGTCTTTGGACTGATACTCTTTCCTGTCGTGTTTAGCGTTTGGATCAGCTTTCACGATGTCACCTTGAGAAATCTGAACGACGTCTTCCACGCACCGTTTATCGGGTGGGAAAACTACCGCCATGTGATCAACGACTTCGCCTTCAAGTACCAGGGAGCAAGACAGTGGGGCGCCGCAGTCACCAGTATCGTCTACACGTTCGTTGCAACAGGTCTTACCGTGCTGCTTGGCTTAATCGCCGCGCTGTTGCTCAATCGCCCGTTTCGTG
>JAGLYB010000097.1 GCA_023132545.1 Candidatus Bipolaricaulota bacterium | reverse complement strand
ACGACACAATGCCGTCAGCGCTCAATGCGCCGTGAGCGATCGTGAACTGCTTATTCTGCCGACCTTCGGGAAAAGAGACAATGTCTCCGCGGGTGAAATCAGCCAGTTTGATGTCAAGTTCTCGCGCAACTTCAAGCAATCCTGCACGCTGAGCCGCCGTTTGGGGCTTGCCGAAACCGGGTGAATCTCCGTAGGAAAGATCAGCACCGGCAGCTTGGAACGCCCTCGCCACAGCTCGAAAGACACTGGGATGAGTGGTCACGACACGTTCCGGGCTACGCCCGATGAGCAAATTGGGCTTCAGCAGAATGCTCTCACCTGGCTGAACGAATGACTCGGCTCCTCCGAGCAGACCCAGTCCGCGGTTCACTGCCTCTTGCACATCAGCCAGGTCATACGAATCACAGCGAATAGCTGCAACGATGCTTGCGTTTGCCGAATCGCGACCGTCAGTTTGAATCATGGAGTTCACCTCGCCCTCTCAGTCCCATGGTACCGTGATTCCAACTTGTTGTTGAAATCCCCATGATTGAAATGCCAAATCAGCTAGAGAGAAGAAGCTGTCAAGCCACTTGGCAGATCCCACTATGTTTCGTAAGATGGTCATCAACGGGGCTTGGGAGCCTGTTTTGCTTTTGGGGCCTCGAAATCGTTCGCTTTCAGAGAGGATTCATCGTGCTTGGAAATTTTGAGTACAAGAGAATTCGATCAATCGAAGAAGGCTGTCTCTGCCTGGCAGAAGCTGCTGGAAAGGGCGCCGTCCTCGCTGGCGGAACGGACCTTCTCGTCGAGATACGAAACGGTCTCAAATCACCTGACATCCTGATCGACTGCAAGGGCTTGGATGCACTCAATGCGTTCCACGTCAGTCAATCGGGATCGAGCATCGGAGCATCCGTACCGCTGAACCGGCTCATCGAGCATCGGGGCTTTCATACAATTTATCCTGCGCTGGCCGATGCCTTGATCTCCATTGGCACGTATCAGCTACGCAATCGTGCCACGTTAGCCGGCAACATTTGCAATGCGTCTCCAGCAGCAGATTCAGCGCCCATATTGCTGGTACTCAACGCCGTCGTAGATGTCATTGGTATTGAGGGAGTCCGTGCGATCTCCATCCGAGATTTCTTCACCGGAGTGAAAAAGACGACGCTCAAGCCAGACGAGATTGTAACCGGTATTCGATTGCCGGAACGCTCAGATCTTCGGACTGCCTTCAAGAAACAACAGCGCATCCGTGGACACGACTTGGCAATCATCAACGTCGCTGGAGCCTATTCACCAGATGAGAAGACCCTCAGACTGGCAATCGGAAGCTGCGCCCCCACCCCTGTCCTCCTGGATCCAATCGAGGTCGATTCGAAGGACGCAGATGCCTTCGCCAGCCATGTCATCGAGATCGTTCGTTCGTCGGTTTCCCCCATTTCCGATGTAAGGGCCTCGGCCAGCTATCGTAGCGCCGTCTTGCCGATCCTTGTGAAACGCATTCTGCATGAATTGCTACCGGCAGGAGGTGGTGCCTGATGCACGACATTCGATTCACTGTCAACGGGCAAGCAGAGCATGCCACCGTGCCCGCCACTTTGACCCTACTCGACCTATTGAGAGATCGGCTTGCGCTGACGGGAACCAAGGAAGGCTGCGGTATCGGAGAATGCGGTGCCTGCACCGTGCTCCTGGACGGAAAACCCATCACCTCATGCCTGATGCTGGCTGTCGAGGCTAACGGACACAGTATCGAGACGATTGAGGGCGAGGCAGTCGGCGGGGAACTCTCTGTTCTTCAGCAGGCTTTCATCGACGAAGGAGCAACCCAGTGCGGGTTCTGTACTCCCGGCATGATCATGTCTGCACGAGGAGTGCTAAGCCGTACCCCCAACCCTTCGTACGAAGAGATCATCGAAGCCATTGCCGGAAACCTGTGTCGATGTACCGGATACGAGGCCATTGTCGCTGCCATCCAGCTTGCGTCGGAGCGGCTGGCAGATGACGCACAGAAAGGGAGATTGCCATGACCCGTGAACTCTCCTACGTCGGCAAACCAATCGCACGCGCCGACGCTGTCGATAAGGTTACTGGAGCCGCCCAGTACACCCACGATCTGTGCCTGCCCGGCATGCTGCACACAGCACTTATTCTGTCACCGCATGCCTCTGCCCGCATCGTGTCCATCAACACTGAGAAGGCCAAGCAGCTTCCAGGCGTTCGCGCCGTCCTTACTGGAAAGGGACTGTGCTATCAGCTGGGCCTGTACATGCAAGACAAGTGCATCCTGGCTCGCGATGTCGTTCGGTATCAGGGCGAAGCGGTGGTCGCCATCGCCGCCGACACCTTCGATATCGCCAAGGCCGCTTGCAATCTCGTCGATGTCGAATATGACACGCTGCCTTCCGTACTCGATCCTCGTGACGCAATGGAAGAGTCCGCACATCTGGTTCATCCCGATCTGCATACCTACGAGCACATGGAGGGCGTGTTCTTCCCCAAAGCACATTCCAACATTGCCCATCATCAGAAAATCCGAAAGGGCGCGTTCGATCAGGCATTCGAGAAGGCCGACATTCAACTAACGGCCTCGTTCTATAATCCGCC
>JAGLYB010000096.1 GCA_023132545.1 Candidatus Bipolaricaulota bacterium | reverse complement strand
CCCGTGCTCCTCAAGACATGCGGCAGGTTCATAGTCGCTTTCCGATAGATGAAGGTGAAGATCACAGCTCAAGGCTTCCATCATACGCTTCGCACGAACGACAAATGATTCGGTGCACGTAAAGCTCGTGTGGATACAGAGCATCCCATGGATGTGCTCATCTTGTTGATGTTCTTCGATGAAACGCGCATTTTCCTCAAGCAGTCTTTCCCCACGCGCTGTATTGATTCTCTCCGACGCCTCGGTCATCAGAACCGCTCGCAAGCCTGCGCGGCGCACGACATTCGCCTCAATGTTCAAGATTCCATCCGGCGCATTCGGGGCTTCCAGCACATCACAGAAGGTCGTGATCCCTGATTGAATCATCCGATAGCAGGCCAAGTCCATTGCGGCCTCGATCATCGCTTCGTCGAGCCGATCTTCTATGCGAGGCCACCAGAAGTCAGACAGGAATTCGTAGAACCCCGGGGGGATAGCGTGAGCCGGAATGCCATGGGCCAGAAGCCCGTAGGCATGCATGTGAGCATTGATGAAGCCGGGCATGAGCAGAAGATGACGAGCGTCGATCACCTGCGTAGTTGGATGTTCGTCACGCAAGGTATCGTTCGAGCCGAGAGCGGCGATCCTACTGTCCTTGATCCAGACACCGCAATCAGGGCGAAGCGAGGATTCCGGAGAGGCAAGGAGCGCACCTCCAAGTACAACGAGTTCATCCATCCGCTGCCTCCATTCGCTCCACAACATCGTTTAGGCCAAGCCTCTCCAGGGTAGCATGAGTCGGCCATCCTCGCTCGGGGTCCCACCCTCGCAAGGTGTAGTACTCGTCAAGCATCTCTTCGGCATGTGCGATCTGGCCTTTGGCGCCGGTTGATGGGGACGGTTCTTCGGTAAATCGTCGCGGGAGGCGATCGTCGGCTCGCGTGATCCCGTGGATCGCGTTGTAGGCGCGCATCAGGTTGTAGATTCGCTCGCCAATTGCCTTAACGTTGTCTTCGGTGAAATCGATTCCGGTAGCAAGTGTCAGTCCTTCTGCGATATCTGCCCAGTAGATTTCGGCCATCACATGAGTACCGCCGGATTTGCAGATACCAATCGAGTCGACGACAGCACCGAGGTCCTCGCCGTCCTTGACTAGAAACGGCTTGTATTTGGTGGCCTGTGGATCAGCCATTTCCGGAAGAAACTCCTCTCCGTAACGCCGGATAACTTCACCTGTATAGCCCGTCTCGTCAATGGTTGGGAAGGCCTTGAGATGATCGGCTCCGCGGCTTGAGGTGATATGTGCCAACCCCATCGATTGTTGTGCCCGCCCGTCTTGGGCCGGGATTTCCTGTCCCTTCACTTCCATAGCATAGTAGGCGGCGTCCCCACCGATTTGCTCTGCGGCTTTGCGAACGCCCAAAGACAGAAGCTTGCCCAATCCCTCTCGTTGCCCGATTTGTTCGATGAGTTCCAGAACACGTTTGTAATCGCCCCAAAGAAGATCCATCCCGCCTGTATCCTGCGTGCTCAGGATGCCCTTTTCATAGAGTTCCATGGCAAATGAGATCGCTCGACCGGTTGAGATGGTGTCGAGGCCCAGCCGATCACAACGTTCGTTGGCGGCAATGATCGATGCTAGATTGTCGTTATCAACTGCTGCGCCGAAGGAATTGAGTGTTTCATACTCGAAGCTTGAGGTCACGGCCCCAGCAAATTCTCCAGTACGAACACGATAGATCTTGTCACATCGAATGGGGCAAGCGAAACAGCCATCATCTTTCTCCCAGAACTCAGCGCGTAGCGCCTCCCCACCGATCTTGTCTGCATGAATATAGTCACCGCGCTGGAAGTTTCGAGTGGGGAACCGGCCTATCTCGTTAACAATGGATACCAGCCCGGATGTGCCATAGCGAGCCAGCGCAGGGAAGAACTCGTTCTCGCGGATCCGTCGATGCATTTCTTTTGCCAGTGCAGTGAACGCTTGCGGCGAAGCGATGGGAACCCGCCCCTTCCCTCGCACTGCCACTGCCTTGAGATTCTTCGATCCCATCACTGCGCCGAGGCCGCTTCGACCAAAGCTTCGGTTGGGTGTGGCTTGGATCGAGGCGTAAGGCACCAGGTTCTCGCCTGCCGGACCGATACAGGCCACCTTGATCTGTTCATCGCCCTTGGCGCGGCGGATTGCTGCTTCCGTTTCTACTGTGTCCAAGCCCCATAGCTCTTGCGCGTCTTCAATGTCAACAATGCCATCGTGAATCCACAGACTGACCGGTCGATCGGATGCCCCGGTGATGATGAGCGCATCAACGCCGGCGAACTTGAGTTCAGGCCCGAAATACCCGCCGCAATTGGAGTCACCATAGATACCGGTAAGAGGAGACTTGGCAATGGCCTCCATTCGACCGGAACAGGGCCATGCCGTTCCCACAAGCGGCCCCGTGGCTAGGATCAGGATATTCTCGGGGGACAGCGGATCGACAGAAGCGGGCACTTCATCCCACAGAGTCTTGACGCCAAACCCGTTGCCACCCAGCCACTGTCCGGCAAGCTCGGGTGCGATCTCGATGGTTCTTGATTTGCGATTGGAGAGATCGATTCGTAGGATCCTTCCAACATATCCGCCTTGTTTCACCATGGGTTCTCTCTCCTAAATCCACTCATTGAGGCCCAGTTCCTGTAGCTTCGCGTGGGTTGGGATTCCATTGTTATCCCAACCGCGGAGTTCGTAATACCTCGCGAGCATGCCGTCCATATTCTCGATTATATGATGTTCCACTTTTTGCCCATGCTGAACTGGAAGTGACTCCTCAGTGAATCGGCTTGGCAGCCGGTCATCGGAAGCCGACAACCCCAAACGCGTGTTATACAAACGCTCAAGATTGACGATTCGCTCACCGATTCGAAGTAGCTCTTCAGCATCCATTTTGTACCCGAGGGCACTGAGACCCTTTGCCAGATCGCTTGGATAGAGGGGATATGTCTCGACAGTGCTGAACTTGCATACCCCAAGGGAATCGGCGACAGCGCAATAGTGCTCATTCAGCATCAGCAGATCCGGCTTGGTTTCTTCGTTGAGTGGGTCCATTACATCAGGCATGACATGCGAAAGCATGGCATGCCCCACATCCGTCAACTGAGCCGAGTCAATCGTCGGAAGACCATATAGATGATCGGCTCCACGATTCGATGTTGCGTGAGCAAG
>JAGLYB010000095.1 GCA_023132545.1 Candidatus Bipolaricaulota bacterium | reverse complement strand
GGATCGGGCTGGAACAACCACTGGGAAAGATCACCAAGAAGAAGCTTGACGTCATTCTGTACGGGTCAGGGGAGAGGAAACTCAGCTTCTACTACAAGTCCCCATCGGGATACGAGCGCACCGTCGAACGCCCGTTCCGTGGAATGGTGCCCACCATGGAGCGCTGGTACCGCGATACATCGTCCGATCACTGGCGAAAAGAGCTGGAGCAGTATCTGTCCACGTTGCCTTGTCCCGAGTGTCACGGTGCGCGACTCAAGCCCGAAATCCTCGCTGTCACAGTAGACGGGCTCAATATCCATCAAGTGACAACATTGTCTATCCGAGCTGCGCTCACGTTCTTCCAGAACATGTCTCTGTCCACGCGGGAAGAGATGATTGCAATCCAGATCCTGAAGGAGATCAACGCCCGGCTTGGATTCATGGTGTCCGTTGGATTGGACTACCTCACATTGAATCGTCAAGCAGGCACCCTGGCCGGCGGCGAAGCACAGCGTATTCGCTTGGCTTCTCAAATTGGAAGCCAGTTGACCGGCGTTCTCTATGTACTAGACGAACCTTCCATCGGACTCCATCAACGTGACAACCGGCGATTGCTGCAAACGTTGAAGGGATTGCGAGATCTCGGGAACACGGTCATCGTGGTGGAACACGACGAAGAGACAATGAGGGAGTCCGACTTCATTCTCGATCTGGGACCAGGAGCCGGCATTCACGGCGGGCGCGTGGTCGTGTCGGGAACACCCGAAGAAATCGAAGCCTGTTCGGAATCGATCACCGGACAATATCTCTCTGGAAAGCTGTCCATTCCCGTACCCAAGATTCGTCGGAAGGGCAACGGCTATATGCTCAAGATATTGGGTGCCTCAGAGCATAACCTTCGCGGAATCGATGTGAAGTTCCCTCTCGGGAAGTTCGTATGTGTCACCGGCGTATCGGGATCAGGCAAGAGCACGTTGGTGGAAGACATCCTCTATCGAGGCGTCGCCCATGAATTGCAGCTGGCGGCGCGAAGAGCCGGTGCTCATGATAAGATCGCGGGGATTCAACACATCGACAAGGTGATCGAAATCGATCAATCACCCATCGGACGCACGCCGCGCTCCAACCCTGCCACCTATACCAAGGTGTTCGACGACATCCGGTCGCTGTTCTCCAAGACCCCGGATGCCCGACTGCGCGGGTATTTGTCGGGTCGGTTCAGCTTCAACGTCAAGGGTGGACGTTGCGAATCATGCCAAGGTCAGGGTCAAGAGAAAATTGAGATGCACTTCCTCCCCGACATCTACGTTCCCTGCGAAGTATGTAAGGGCACTCGCTACAATCGCGAAACACTACAGGTTCGTTACAAGGGGAAATCGATCGCCGATGTGTTGTCCATGTCTGTAGAACAGGCGCTGGCATTCTTTGAGAACGTTCCCCGTATCAAGCGCCGTTTGCAAACCCTGTACGATGTCGGACTGACGTACATCACGTTGGGACAGCCAGCCACTGAACTGTCCGGAGGAGAGGCACAACGTATCAAGCTGGCCAAGGAACTGTCCAAGCGTTCGACAGGCAAGACGCTGTACATCCTTGATGAGCCGACAACGGGATTGCATGCTGCCGATGTGCAAAAGTTACTCGAAGTGCTACATCAGCTAGTGGATAGCGGGAATACGGCCATCGTGATCGAACATAATCTAGACGTCATCAAGACAGCGGACTGGATCATCGATCTGGGTCCTGAAGGTGGGGACGGGGGCGGTCTAGTGATCGCAACCGGCACTCCAGAGGACATCGTGGAAGTCGCCGACTCCTATACCGGAGAGTATCTCGGTCGTATTCTAGGACTTCCCGTCAGTACCCAAACCGAGATCTCGTAGAAACAGCCAACTCAGAACCACGCCACAGAGGAGCATGATGCATCAACGATGGAATTGCCGGCTCATCGGACTTGTTCTCATCCTGTCGCTATCAATGTCAACGACAGCACGGACCATAACCACCTATTACACCTGTCTTCCAGGTACCGTGACCGCCGTCGTTCTCACCAATGCATCGGCTTACGATCACAAAGAGGCGTTCACGCTCACGATGTACGATGCTGAAGGAACCCTACTTCAGACCATGACCAAGGACTTGGATTCCTATCAATCGTTGGTCTTCTTCCTGAACGATTTCATCGACGCGCCCAACGAATTCTCGTGGGGCTTGCTTATCATCGAATCGGACATTTTGCTCCAAGCCGGGCTGTGGCTTGGTACGGAAACCACCTGGGTCTCAATCAGCAACCTTCAAGCACAAACACTGTCAACCGAGGGACTGGATATCGTCTACTATTGGTATGGTGCCAACTACGCCAACACAGAGAGCCGGCGCACAGGAATCGGCATCATCAATCCCAGTGATAGCACGGTCACCGGCACAGCGCACATCTACGATTCCGCAGGCGAATTGCTGAATCACAGCGACTTCTCCCTGTTGCCCCGTGCGTCCGCCTACTTCAAGCCAGAGTCAGTATTTCCCATTGGTAAGGATTCGTGGGGACTGATCGACATTCGTGCGACCGCACCCATCGTCGTCGCCAGCGAGTACTACGATGCGGATGGAATGTTGCTGGATACGGATGTCATCGACTCGGTCTACTTCCTACAAGTGCAACAAGAAGCAAGCGGGGATTCGTAGTCGAATCCCCGCAACTGACATCCGAGTGTCGATGAGAAGCTTAGTAGCAAGTCGAATTGACGCGGACTGATCCGATAGCAGTGTCAACACCTCCACCCTCGTCGATGACTGTAAGCTTAATGATGTAAGTGTTCTGACTGTTGTACGCGTGTGTGACGATGGCCCCGGATTCGCTCGTCCCGTCTCCGAAATCCCAGGAGTAGGTGATGATCTTCCCAATCGCAGGACGTGAGGCCGTGCCATCGAACTGGATTGGCTCATCAACTTGGGCCCCGGAACAGGACCAGTTGCTCGTGATGATTGCGTACGGGGTATCGTCGTCGCCGCAAGAACCATCGCTGCAGCCACCACTGGTTTGCCCCGGCTGAACGCTCATCCCTAGGCGCGCTTGAGCCATGAGGCCTGCTTCATCGGTTACAGTCAATGTGACTACATAATATTTACCTTCGTTATAAGTATGCTGTACTGTTTCCCCAATCCCTGTCTCCCCATCTCCGAACTCCCAGTGATAGGATACAATGTCACCCTGAACGTCATAGGATCCAGTGGCTGCGAAGATGACGGCAACTCCCGGCAAGGGGGCCTCGTTGTTCACTGAAGCTTTCGCGATCGGAGGAGCATCGGTGACCACAATAGCGACTTGCTGGCTATCCACCTCGCCTTCGTCATCGATCACTGTGAGCTTAACCAGATACGTTCCCGGATGATTGAACGTATGCGTTGATGCAATTTCCAGCACTGATTGCGTGCTCATCGGATCGCCGAAATTCCAGCGATACTCAACAATCATGCCATCGTCACGTGAGTATTGACCACTGAAATTCACGTCAAGCGGAGCACTGCCTTCGCGCGGTGTCGCCTCGATGACGGCATGAGGATGCTCGTTGACCATGCCGTCAAGAATCTGTTCCAGCACGCAGCCAGACAGGAACAGCGGAGCGACAATAATCATCAGTACGGTGAGATATCTCAGTCGAATTACTCTACGTAGAGCCATGGGTATTCCTCACACAAATCGGCATTACAGGCTTGAGACCCGACAACTTCGACCTGCTGAACGCATGTTGACGAGCCACCATCGTTGTCCGTCACTGTAAGGACGATGCTATAGGTGCCCGCATCACGGTATCGGCACTTGATCTCCGGCCCCTCTGCAACCATAGCCTCGCCACTGTCCTCTCGTCCGAAATACCAGTGATAGGACACGATCTCTCCATCGTCAGTGGACGTACTGGCATCGAACGTAACCCATTCGGATGCACTGATAATTAACTTATCTTCCATTACGCTTTTTGGCGCGTAGGTGAAATCTGCCAATGGGAGAGGATTTAGGGCGTGGATCGTCATCGATACCTTATCGGTCCGTCCTTCGGAATCAAGCACGGTGAGAGTCACTTCATATACGCCGTCTTGCTGGTAGATGTGATCAACCACAGGGCCGGCATCTGATGATCCACCATCCCCAAAGTTCCAGAAATACGAGACGACTTTCCCATCCGAACTGTAGGTGAGCGTAGCATCAAAACTGGCCGTAAATGGAATGACGTGTTCGATTTCTGATGCCGAGAATATCGCTTCTAGACCTGCTATTGGATCCAAACACCCTGAAACCGATACCGCTACCAAGCACAACGTGGCCAATAAGCGAACCAATTTCTGCCGCTTCATTGCAGTGGCTCCTTTCCTCCGTCTAGGGAGAGATCGATGTTGATCGAGAATGAAAATTGCACGGCCAGTCCGCTTAGATTGACCGACTCGCCTTGCCCATCGCCGTCCAGATCCATTTCGATCCCTTGCGATGTCTTCAGTGAGCCGATTTCGGCCGTTCGATAGATGACCTGCGTGCCGATGGTAAACCAATCGAAAATGGGATAGGACAACGTAATTCCAGCTTCCAACCCGATAGTGCCGCCGCTGTAGCGACCCTCCCCTTCGGGAGGCAGCCCGGCAATGGCATCTGGATACTCGGCCGGGATCTGAAAAACCACCTTGCGGTCCAGTATCGTACGAAAATAGCCAACACCCGCAGTGGCTCCCAAGCGAAGGCTCAGATCAACGAACGTGATATCTCCGCCCAATACAGCTCCAAGAACGTGCGAGCGATAGGCCACATCAATCTGAGAGACCTCGCTTCCTTGATAGAAACCGATCGTTGAGCTGGTCGATCCCGTGTACTCAACATGGGCGCCCAAAGCAAACCAATCTGTCAGCCGGTACCGTTCGGCAGCGGACAGATACCATCCTCTGCCAATGGAAGGCATTGGAGCGACCGTGCCTGAGACATCGGGATGAACATCGAAGGTTTCGTTCAAGTGATCGATCAACGCATTGAACACACCAATCGATTCATTGAGCGAATCCAGAGACGTAAACGACGGACCGCCTCCGAAACCCAATTCAAGCGGCTCGGCGATCGCCGTGACCCCCAATAGGATCAAAACTAAGAGTACAGACGCTAGCCCTTTCATCGTTTCCCCCTCTAATAAAGGTCGATGAGCCGGGGCAGGAGGGATCTCCCGATGCTCTGGGAGCCCTTCATTCCACCCGGTATCATGACGATAGGCGCTGTGAACACCGTTTCGAAGCGCACCGACGGTGTTGGCAACCGACCTGTTTCAGGGAGAAGGGGGACCTACGTCCCCGTGAGACAAGACCGAAGTTGTACCAGTGCGGTCTCGATGTCTGAGGACCCAACGTCTAGATGAGTCACCATGCGCATTTTCTTGCCATCGCTTCCAAGAGCGTGCGCAAGGACCCCATGGGCTTTTAGCTGCTTGGACAGTTCAACCGCGTTGAACTGGGGACGTCCAATGGCGGCGCCATCGACAGTGAAGTACACCAGATTGGTCCAAGCACCTGTTGCCGGTGCTTGAGCTTGTGGGCAGGTCAAGCCATCGATCTCGGCGATTCCATGGGCGAGAACATCCGCGTTTTCATGATCCTCGGCCAGTCGATTGATATGATGATCGAGTGCGTGCAACCCGGCTGCCGCCAGAATGCCAGCCTGACGCATACCACCGCCAACCAACTTGCGCATGCGATGTGCTTCGCGGATGAAATCCTTCGATCCGCACAGCACCGAACCGACAGGCGCACCAAGACCCTTGGACAAACAGACCGTCACTGAATCGAATGCCTGAGTCAGATCCGCCGCAGGACAGCCCAACGCAACGGCCGCGTTGAACAAGCGAGCTCCGTCTAGATGCATGATCAACCCATGTTCCCCCGCCAGCGCAGCCACCTGATTGCAGTAGTCGGCTGTCAAGGCAATGCCGCCGCAACGGTTGTGAGTGTTTTCCAGCACGATCATCCGTGTGCGCGGTGCGTGCGGGTCATCGGGATTGCGCAAAGCAAGTCGGATTCGTTCCGGATCAAGCGTTCCATCGTTCGGGTTGGGCAGAGTATGCGGGTGGATGCTCCCCAAGGCTGAGATGCCGCCGCCCTCATAGAGGAAGGTGTGCGAAAGGTCGCCCAGGATGACTTCCTCGCCTCTTCCAGCATGTGCCAACAAGGCAACGAGATTGCCCATCGTTCCCGAGGCAACGAACAAGCCAGCCTCTTTGCCGAGGGTATCCGCCATCCGTTCTTCGAGTTGGCGTACACTAGGATCTTCACCATAGACATCGTCACCTACCGGAGCACTGGCCATCACTTCTCGCATGGCTTGGGTGGGTTGAGTTACCGTATCGCTTCGCAGATCGACGATGTTCATGGTCGTTCCTCCTGGTCCTTGTGAACCCCCGTCTAGTATTGCCATCCATCCTCGCCGATCAGTGGTACAAATCGACACGCACACAGAACCTCGCGCTCGAACTGGTTGGCATGGTACACGATTCGCACTAGTTCTTGGCAATGCCAATCCCCGACCGGCCCCACAAAGATTCCGCCGTCAGTCAGTTGGCTGAGAAGCCTCTTTGGAGCATCCGGCAGACTGCCAGTGGCCAGAATACGGTCGAACGGGGCTGCTGATGGCAATCCCAAGGTGCCATCCGATTCGATGCAGTGAATGGATTCGTACCCAAGGCTTTCAAGTAGACGGACAGCTCTCGCAGAGAGCGTCGAAGATCGCTCGATCGTCCAAACCTCGGCTCCCATCTCAGCCAAAACAGCGGTCTGATAACCCGATCCTGTGCCAATTTCCAGCACCCGCTCTCCACCCTTCAGCTGCAATGCTTCAGTCATCAAGGCCACCATGAATGGCTGGGAGATGGTTTGCTCATCGCCAATGGGAAGCGGTGCGTCTGCATAGGCATCAGCTTGATATTCGGGAGGAACGAACCGTTGACGCGGAATCACTGACATCGCAGTCAGAACGTCGGCATCGCGAATGCCGCGATCGCGGAGATCTCGACTCACCATCGTTTCACGCGCTTGACTCCACTCCCAGTCGATGTCCATGGCACCTCACCTCAGCATGTTTACGCGATTCACACGCTGTCGATTACTCTTAGCAGGGCTCCTCAAAGTATTCAGCGACTACGCTTCGCAGTACTCGGCGATTGCGTCTGTTAAGAAGCCTTGTAGCAATCGGCGATTGCATTAGTTAAGAAGCCTTGTAGCAATCGGCGATT
>JAGLYB010000094.1 GCA_023132545.1 Candidatus Bipolaricaulota bacterium | reverse complement strand
ACGGCGTCGAGGATGGATTCGCTGATATCAATCCCCTGAAGCTCGGAGGCCGTTTGGTAGGCCAAGCGCAGTTCCTCAGCCACCATGTCGGCTTGGCCCTGTTCACGGGCCGTTTGATGGGCTTGTGACAGCTGTTCTCCCACTCGTCGCAGAAGATTGCGCCCCCATGTATCGAGCAGCAGGACGGAATTCCTCGTGGGCAAATTCCCGGTTACAAGAGATCTCAAGATCTCTTCACACAGTGCCGCGACGCCATTCCCATTCTTAGCGGACACACGAAGCGTCGCACTCCAAGATCCTGCCGGAATGATATCCCATGCATTCGGAAGATCAGATTTATTGAGAACCAGTAGCGAAGGGACTCCAGCATCGAGATTCAATATAGCGTCGTCTTCTGCCAGCCTTGGCTCGCTCGTATCGATCAGCAACAACAGCAAATCAGCGCGATCGATGGCTCCACGAGCGCGGCGCACGCCCTCGGCCTCCACGGGATGATCGGTATCGCGCAAGCCGGCTGTGTCGATCCAACGCACGGGGATGCCTCCCAAGGAGGCATTCTCTTCAATCGTGTCTCGGGTAGTACCGGGAATCGGCGTTACGATGGCTCGCTCTTCAGACAGCAAGGCATTGAGCAATGTCGACTTACCCACGTTAGGACGCCCGACAATGGCTACTGTCAATCCTTCGCGAATCAAGCGTCCTGATTCAGATTTCGACAGCATTTCCTGAACTTTGTTGGAACAGGCCTCGATGCGTGGGGCGATGGCTTCGATGTTCACATCTAGATCGGGATAGTCGATTTCCACTTCCAGGCCGGACAGGATCTCTGCTAGGTCAGATCGCAAGTCCGCCAACGCATGGGTAAATCGTCCGCCAAGACGATCGACGGCTGCCTCCAATCCAAGTGCCGTTCGTGCGCGAACAATGTCCAGCACGGCCTTGGCTTGATCGAGCGAAATGCGCCCATTGAGGTAGGCCCGCTTGGTGAATTCGCCGCGTTCGGCCATTCGCGCTCCCGCCGTCAGCACCGCATCAAGGATGGCACGTGTGGGGACGATGCCCCCGTGGCAATTGATCTCCACAATGTCCTCGCGCGTATAAGTTCTCGGGGCTCGCATTACGGACACGAGGACTTCATCAATCATCCGCCCCTGCTCTTGGATGGTTCCATAATGGATGGTGTGACTGGCAGCATTAGCCAAGGCGATACCACTGGAAGATCGAAACAGGGAATCAGCAATGGTCATAGCGTCGGAACCGGAGAGCCTGACAATGCCGATGCCGCCTTCGCCAATCGGCGTGGAAACGGCGGCAATCGTGTCGTCGATCATTGGGCGTCTTCGGGCTCGATCATCACCCGACGCCCGTCACCTTCACCTGTGCTGTAGGTCTTAACGCCGGGGAAGTTGGCCAGTGTGACGTGAATCGTTCGACGTTCGTGAGCAGGCATGACATTCAATCGCACGCATTTGTGTTCTTGGCGTACTTCTTCAGCCTTGCTCAAGGCGAAGCGGATGAGTTCGGCGCGGCGTTTCTTCACCGCGCCGTTGACATCGATAATGATATCAAGCTCTTTCCCCGTCTTGCGACGAACGGCTCCGCGTACCAGATGCTCCAGTGCGGCCAGCGCCGACCGCTCTTCCGGCAAGGCAAACAAGCTACCTTCCAAATTAACGTAAATACCGTCCTCGGCATCCTCTTCCACGACAAATGCGACGTCTTCTTCGAGGATGCTCAGCAACTCGCGAAGGAGGGCTTCGACTTCCTTATGCTGTGTCTCCATCGTTGTTCTCCGTCGTTGGTTCGTCGATATCGATGAAATCGTCATCGGGCACGGCAACTTGGCCTGCACTAGCTCGTGCCATTTCCCAATTGACGAACGCTTGCTGTCCCACTTGCGCAGCCGTTGTCAGGAGATAGTACAACCACAATCCCGCTGGGAATCTCCAGAGCATGAAGGCCATCATCAAGGGGAAGAAGTAGCCCATGTACTTCTGTACCCCCGCCGCATCCTTGGAGGTCATCGGAGACATGAAATACTGCTGCAGCATCATGATCAACGTGGTCACGACGACGAGGATGAAGTAAGGATCATGAAGGCTGAGGTCGGGCACCCAGAGGAAGCCGGGGGACAGATGGATCTGCTCCGAGGCATACAGCAATGCACGCCAAATGATGATGATGATAGGAAGCTGGACAACCATCGGCAAACACCCGGACATCGGATTTACCTTTTCCTTACGGTAAATCTCGAGGGTCTTCTTCTGCATCTCTTCTTTGTTGTCTTTGTATCGCTCTTGAACCCGCTTCAGCCGGGGTTGAATCTGCTGGATTCGCGCCATCGAGTGATATTGCTTGCGCATCAACGGGAACAGAAGGATGCGCATGATGATCGTGAACAGGATGATGGACCAGCCATAGTTTCCGGTCTTGAGATACAACCAGTTCAGCAGACGAATGACATACACCATCGCTCGACTAAAAACGCCACCCTGATCGAGGGCTTCGATTCCAGCCTCTTCCATAGGGATGTAACGTCGGCGCCCTCCATACAGCGTGAACCGATAGGTAGACGTACCACTGGAAGCCGAAAGCTGGACGCCGATTCTCCGCGTGCCAGCCTCTGTTAGCTCAGCAAATGGAGACACCGGCGTAGTCTCGTCCGGGTTCAAGAACAAAACAATCTCGTCGTCCATCAAACCCAAGCCTTGGAATGAGAAATACGAACCCTGCGCCAGTTGGGCCGTGCTTGGCGAATCATCGAACAAATACGTGAGCCGGCGCCCCTTTTCCGTCGGCGTGTAATTGGCCAGCTCCAAGCGAATCGGCTCTACCAACGCCTCGGAAACCGTAATCTCAACCTCGACTGTTATCGTGTATAGCGCATCCGGCTCAATCTGGAATCGCTTGAGGACGGCGATCCCTCCGCCTTCGCCGCGCAATTCTATAACAATTGCGCCAGTATCCGTGTAAATAGGCTCAGCCAGCGTGTACTCAAACACGACGTCTTGATACAGGAGGTCAAACGGGAATTCAGCGTTGGCAAGATACGCTCGCGCCAGTGTATCCGCGTTCGTTGTTGTGCCGGCGACCAGTTCGGCCACCTTCGATCCGTAGGGAGCGAACGTCAACAGAACGCTCCTGATGGCTCCGCCGTCCTCGGAGAAGACGTAGTTTCCCAACGGCGTCGTCACCAATAGTTCGTCGAATCCGTCCCGTTCTGTTGACACATGCGTAATAACCGGTTCCGTCGCACCCGCGCACAACGAAGTCAACAAAAGAAAAAGCGTAATGATTCCAATCCAAGCAGTGCGTTTGCCCACAATAACCTCCTAGCGAAAGGGTATCGCGTGTGAAAAGTCCGTGCAACTTCGTTGAACACGGAATTCGGCTACTGTACACTCGTTCCCGTGATGTTTACGGGAATCGTGCAAGGACTCGGGCTCGTACGTTCGGTGAGGCCGGGCGCGTTGACAGTCGAACTTCCCACCGCATTTCGCGAACGAATCGAAATCGGAGGCAGTGTCGCCGTCAACGGCGTCTGTTTATCGGTTCGAGAACTGCCAGCGGATGCATTCGTGGCCAATCTGTCCAAGGAGACAGCCTCTCGAACCACACTCGGGAATTTTCGTCCCGGACAGCGCGTGAACCTCGAGCTTCCACTCTCCCCGAGCAGTGGATTGGATGGCCACTGGGTGTTGGGACACGTCGATTCACTTGGCCGCGTGAGTGCACTGTATCGAGAGGGCCCCGGCTGGACCTTGATCGTTGAGTTCCCCACGCAATACCGGCGATTCATTGCGGAGAAAGGATCGGTTGCGGTCGAAGGCATCAGCCTGACGCCGTATGATTTGGACGGCGGTTGTTTCCGTTGCGCAATCATTCCCGAGACCTATGAAAGTACGGTCTTGAAGGATCGCAGGCGCGGAGACTCTGTTAATCTTGAGTTTGACATTCTAGCGAAGTACGTTGAGAGGATGATACGTTTTGTTCATTCCGATTGAAGAAGCCCTACAGCGTTATCATAACGGCGAGATGCTCATTCTCGTGGACGACGAGAACCGTGAGAACGAAGGAGACCTTGTCATTGCAGCTGAGCATACGACACCTGAAGCCGTCAACTTCATGATAACCTACGGTCGCGGCATGGTTTGCGTGCCCATTACTGAAGAGCGTGCCCGCGAACTCAGGCTATCCCCGATGTGTTCGGAAAACACCGCGCTGCATGGCACTCACTTCACGATCACAGTCGATGCAAAGGACAACATCACCACAGGGATCTCCGCCCATGACCGCGCAACCACAATTCACTTGATGATCGACAAGAGCATCAAACCCGAAGACCTTGCGCGTCCGGGCCACATCTTCCCGTTAATCGCACGAAACGGCGGCGTGCTTCGGCGAGCCGGCCACACTGAGGCAACCGTCGATATGGCGCGTTTGGCAGGATTGGAACCTGTTGCTGTGTTGTGTGAAATCCTCAATGAAGACGGAACGATGGCGCGCGCGCCTCAACTAGAAGAGTTCTCCAAGAAACACAACCTGCCCATCGTCAGCATCGCCGACCTCATTGAGTATCGAAAGCGATCGGAGCGGTTGATCGATCGTAAGTCTGAGGCCAAGCTTCCGACCCGGTTCGGAACATTCAAGATCGTCAGCTATATCGATCAGATCGACGGCGCAGAGCATGTCGCTCTGATTGCAGGAGATGTGGCAGGCAAAGAGAATGTGCTGGTTCGTGTTCATTCGGAATGCCTAACCGGTGACGTATTCGGGTCGCTGCGTTGCGACTGCGGAAGCCAACTTCACCGTGCCTTGAAGATGATCAGAGAAGAAGGCCAGGGTGTCGTCGTCTACATGCGGCAAGAGGGGCGAGGCATCGGGCTCAAGAATAAGATCGCTGCTTATCATCTTCAGGATCAAGGGTTGGACACAGTGGAAGCCAACGAGCATCTGGGCTTCGACCCCGATCTGCGCGACTATGGCACTGGGGCACAAATTCTGTGTGACTTAGGACTCACGTCGATTCGATTGATGACGAACAACCCCAGAAAGATTGTCGGCATCTCCGGATACGGGCTCACTATCACTGAGCAAATTCCGATCGAGATTCAGCCCAATGAGTACAATCGTGATTACTTGAAGACCAAGAAAGAAAAACTGGGACATCAACTGAAGAAAGTATGACAGGACTGGCCAGAGAATGTGAAGCATTCTCGAAGAGTTGCCATTCTCTGGCGCGAAGGAGCCTACAGGAACTCCGCTAGAGACGTCCAAGGGAATGCTCTGCATTCCCGGCGTAAAGGAGGTTCGAATCATGGGAAAGGTATTTGAGGGAAAGCTGGATGGAAAAGGCTTGCGCGTCGGCATCGTCGTCAGCCGATTCAATAGCCTGATTACCGAACGTCTGCTTGAGGGGGCGATGGATCGCCTCACGCGCTCCAATGTCGAGAACGACGCCATTGACATCTGCCGTGTTCCCG
>JAGLYB010000093.1 GCA_023132545.1 Candidatus Bipolaricaulota bacterium | reverse complement strand
TCGATTCACCGGTGGCCACGTCGATGGTTGCGATTGTCATCGGTGGGCTGAGCGAATCATAGTCGATGCCCAGCTCACCCAACTTCTCGTCGACCACCCGCTTCAGATATTTCCCGAGAAAGCCTCGCACCTGCTCAGCCGCGGCAAACGCGAACTGGTCCGACTGGTCGTAATACAGAATCACGTCCAAACCGACACCTTCGCCACCGGACTCCTTGGAGACGACCATCAGCAGGTTGCCCCCTTTGTTCTGTAAGGCTTCCAGGCCGGATTCAACAGAATCCTCACCAAGCCAATAGAAGGCATCAGATCGATCGAGTTCGGATTGGAAGGTCGCATCTTCCGACTGATTGACCAGCAGAACGGCTGGAGTGAGCGATTCCAATCGAATGCGCTCGGCTTCGTTGAAGCGACCCATTACGGACAAAATGAGCGGGTAGAAGATCAACGGGAAAACAACAGTCAGAATCAGGGTACGGCGATCACGCACCGCACCCAGCAATTCTTTCGAGAAGAGCAGGCGAACATTTTTCCACATAGTCTTTCGGTTTTGCTCTAGGTTGTATCGGACTCTGTCTGTACTTCATCAACAACAGGCGGCGTCTCTTCGACGGGAGGAACCGGTTCGCCGACGAGCGGAGGTGTCGGCGCGACGACCGGTGTGGTCGTCGAACCGACATTCACTACAACGTCTGGCCCCGAAGAGGAGGCCTGCGCCCCCCGAGTGCTGGGAGGCGCGTCGTCCTTCATGATCATGATCGTCTTGAGGGCTTCAGTCACTCCAGAAGCATTCAAGCTGTAGTAGCTGATCTGGTGTGGGCCGTCAGCGCCGGTGATCGTGAAGGGTGCAGAATAGCGTTGCCATCCGCGCCCATCGATCCGGTAGAACGTCTGAGTAGCACCGTACGTCGATGCCTGCACGAGATTCAGTGCAATCCTCGATTTCGATGTAATCCAAATGCCCCGCGAGTCCTCGTATTTCGGCTCGCCGATTTCGATCTCCGTAATCGGAGGATGGTTATCCAGCATGAACGATACGGTTCGCTGTTGTTCTACGTTGCCAAGATGGTCGATACCGTAGTAGGTCAGCTTCTGTGGGCCGTCCTCGCCGATCAGATAGAAGCGGCCTGCATAGACAGTCCATGGGCCACCGTCGATCGAGTATTGAATCTCGGCCAATCCACTGCCCAGATCGAGTGCCGAAAGCGAAATCGGCGTTTCCGATGAAACAACCAACGATCCGTCTGGGGACACGTGATTGCCGGCATACGTTAGACCGGCAGGCGCCACCCGCGTCCATTCGACAGGGGGTGACATCAGCGGGTATCTGTCATTGAGAGCATAGTAGGGAATCTCGCCGATGCCGTCTCCATCACCGTCATAGCCGACATAATCGCTCCAGCAATTGCCAACGCCATTAAGATACCACTGATTGCGGCGATGTGGATCATGCCCATTGATGCCGTTGTCCAAGAACGTATTCCCAGTAAAGATGTTGCTCTGGGACGTTGCCGCAGCAACAACTCCGTACTTGCTCTCGGCAATTACGTTCCTCTCGAAGGTGTTGTGGGATGAATCCAGCAGATAGATTGCCGTGTCCGACAGACCAATCTGCGTGTCTTCCACGCGGCCGTTTTGAACCGTGTTGAAGTAGATGCCGGCTTGCGTTGTTCCTTCAATCACGCAGTCGCGAATAACGAAATGAGCCGTCGTGTGATCAACGTAGATACCGTAATCTGCCGGAGGTTGGTCAATCCGCCAGCCTTCAATGACATAGGGATCGGCAGATGTTCCGCTTCCGGAGAAAACTCCATTATCAACGGTAAACCCGGCGTCCCCATAGATATAGATCGGTTCATGGTTCCCCCACCAAAGGAACCCACCGCTTCCGACCTGCCCCCCCACCAGGACGACCGAAAGCACGACAGCAAACATCGCCCCCGCTGTAGCTACGACCTTCCTGCCCATCATCGCCTCCTTAAAGAAAATTCAATTCCTCTGTGCGATCAGGATACCATGATCCTATTCGCTTGTGTACTCCTAATCTTCGTTTCCTACAGCAGCGAAGAATGCTTCTTCCAAATCCTCGCCACCAAATTGAGCTTTCAACTCATCGACTGTTCCGATGGCGTGAAGCGTTCCCTTGTATAGGATACCAATTCGGTTACAAAGCTTCTCCGCAATTCGCATGATGTGCGTAGACAGCAGAATGGAACGCCCCTGTTCTCGGAATAGATCGATCGTACGAACCACCGTCCGAGCCGACATGACATCCAATCCGAACGTCGGCTCATCGAGAATAAGCACAGGCGGATCGTGCAGAATGCTCCGAGCCAGCGACAGCTTTTGTTTCTCGCCTGTGGAGAAGGTTCCCACGCGGCGATCGGCCAACTCGGCCATGTCCAACATGTTGAACATCTCGTCGGATCGATTACGTATCTCACCGTTGGTCAGCTGATTGATTCGACCGAAGAACCGCAATGTTTCGCGGGCTGTAAATCGGTCGTACAGTCCCGTTTCCGTGGCCAGGAAGCCGATGTTCTCTCGCACGGCACCTGGCTGCGTTCCCACATCGAATCCTGCGATGGTGGCATGGCCGGCTGTGGGTGTAAGGATCGTGGCCAGCATGCGCAGCGTCGTCGTTTTCCCGGCGCCATTGGGTCCAAGCAACCCGAAGATCTCACCCGCATGAGATTCGAACGTCACATCGGAGGCCGCGTGAACGGGGCCTCGGCGCGATCGGAATGTCTTGGAGAGTCCACGAGCAACAACGAGCGGTTCGATCATAGGGTCTCGGCTCCCACCATCGGCTGCAACACGTCAGGAATTCGAACAGATCCGTCTTCACCTTGATTGTTCTCCAAAATGGCTGCCATCAGACGCGAGGTGGCCAGACCGGATCCATTCAGGGTATGGACAAATTGAGGTTTCTCTTTCGGGCCAGGGCGATAGCGAATGTTGCCACGACGCGCCTGGAATGTCTCACAATTGCTGCAAGAAGAAACTTCATAGTAACGACCCTGCCCAGGAAGATAGACCTCCAAATCCACGGTCTTGGTTGCCTGTTGCGCCATGTCTTGGGTCGTAAGAAGCACCACTCGGTAATGCATGCCCAGTGCTTGAAGCACACCTTCCGCATCAGCGATCACATTGTCCAGCTCGTGATAGGAAGTCTCGGGCGTGGTGAACTTGAACATCTCCACCTTGTTGAATTGATGCATGCGAATCAGTCCGCGCTCTTCCTCTCCGTAGCTGCCGGCTTCGCGCCGGAAACAGGGCGTGTAGGCCACATACTGCTTGGGCAACTCGTCCAGTTCCAGTATTTCATCCTGATGCAGATTGACAAGCAGGCTTTCCGCAGTCGGATTGAGATAAAGATCGTCGCGTTCGCAGCGATAGATGTCGTCCGCGAACTTCGGCAGCTGTGATGACACGTAGAAGCTTCTCGCATTGGCCATAAACGGCGGCAACACGGGCACATATCCATGGTTCGCGTGCCTGAAGAACATGAACTGAATCAACGCCATCTCCAACCGGGCAGCTGCTCCAACATACATCGGAAATTTCGCGCCGGCAATCATGGCAGCTCGCGGAAAATCAAGAATGCCCTTGGCTTCAGCCAGTTCCAAATGATTCTGAATTGGAAACGCGGGTTCCGGCTTCTCTCCCACCGTTTTCAGAATGACATATTCATCCTTGCTTCCAGTCGGAACAGATTCGTGTGGCACGTTGGGAAGGAGCGCCAATAGCTGATCGATCTGCGCTTGCGTATCACGCAATGCTTCGTCCAGCTCCGAGACGCGATTCGACAGCTCCGACAAACCGGCTAACAGCTCATCAGCGTTCTCGCCATCGCGTTTCCGCCGCCCGACTTCTTGCGACCCCTGATTGCGTTCCGCTTTGAGTCGCTCAACCTCGGAAATAAGTTCGCGTCTGCGCTCGTCAAGGCTAACAATCTCTGAGAGATCAACTGACGAATCACGCGTTCTTAAACGCGCTTCAATTTCCTCACGTTGCTCACGAATCAGACGAAGCTCGATCATCCACTGCCTCCATTCACTATGGGATTCTAGGGAAGAAACTGCTACGCAACAATGATATACATTACATTCCGGTTCCCATCAGGTTTTCCACTGCCCGTTCACCGAGTATAATGCCCACATTCGCGCTACGCGGTTGCGGGAATACCGATTGTACCGGAAACGAGGGACGACTTATGAGATTATTGATGTACTCCAAAGCGCTGTATTCGACCTGGATCTACTACAGTGCAGACCGCATTCTGTTCGACGCAGGCGAAGGGGCCAGCTCTATTCTCGGGAACAAGTCATTCGCCATTCGCCGTATCTTTCTTTCGCACGGACACGCCGATCACATCAGTGGGCTCATCGGCTTGGTCAACATTCGCAACAATGCGATGGGGGACAAAGAGAAACAGCTGTCTGTTTACTATCCCAAAGACAACTTCCTCATCACTGAGATGATACGATTCATCTCACGCACCAACCGCCGATTGGACTATCAACTGGAATGGATCCCCATCGAGCCGGGCGACCGCATCGAATTGCTTGATTGCCAGATGCCAAGATATGTGGAAGCCTTCCCCACGGTGCATGTCCACAACGAAGTGTCTCTCGGATACAACGTGGTGGAGATTCGTCATCGGCTGAAGCCTGAACTAGCGGGGCTCTCTCAAGAAGACATCGTCGCTAAGGTGAAATCAGAAGGCCGAGAGGCGGTCTCCGAA
>JAGLYB010000092.1 GCA_023132545.1 Candidatus Bipolaricaulota bacterium | reverse complement strand
ATCCACGCACTCGAAGGCCATCCCGATCTTCTTGTCTCATTGGCCGGGCGAGCCGTGCTGACGCCGCATCCTGGCGAATTCGCTGCCCTGATTGGATCGACTGCTCATGATGTCGATGCCAACCGGCTGCCTCTGGTCGCTGAGTTCATTTCGCAGCAGTCTTTGGCTCTCGTACTCAAGGGACGTCCAACAATCATTGGACTGATGGATCGATCCGTGGTTGTTAATCCCACTGGAAACACGGGATTGGCTACTGGAGGATCGGGCGACGTGCTCACAGGATTGCTGGCCGGACTCATCGCAGGTGGGAGCTCGTTATCTGCTGCCGCTGTGGCGGCTCCGTTCATCCACGGCCTGGCTGCTGATCAATGGGCCGCCGAGTTCTCCGAACGTTCGTTGATGCCCTCCGATGTTCTCGATGCCCTCCCTCGAATTCTCAAGGAGCTGGAACCATGAAGTGGATTGACAGTCATGCCCACCTCGACGACCGCGCGTTTGATAAGGATCGAGCGGCTATGATTGCCCGCTGTTCCGAGCAGGCGATGGGGGTTCTGACGATCGGATCGTCGCTTCGTTCCAGCCACGAAGCTGTCCGACTAGCGAACCGGTATCGAAACATGTGGGCCACCGTCGGGATTCATCCCCACAACGCGAAGTTCGTCGATGAGGCTGCTCTGATTGAGCTGAGGGAATTGGCCGGAGATGAACTCGTTGTCGGAATCGGGGAAATCGGGCTTGACTACTATCGCGACCTATCACCGCGAGAACGGCAACGTCAGGCATTCGTGCAACAACTGGCCCTGGCAATAGAACTGAATTTGCCCATCTGCTTGCACAATCGGGAATCGACGGATGATCTGCTTGCCATCCTGAAGAACGCTGGCGAGCAGCATTATGGCGTGGTTCATTCCTTCCTCGGGGAAGGAGTTCTGGCTGAAGAGTTCCTGGCATTGGGGCTTCATCTGGGAATAGGAGGCCCGCTTACGTTCCCTAAGAACGACGTTCTACGGGAGGCAGTCAAGCATATACCGCTCGACCGGATTCTGCTGGAAACCGACTGTCCCTATCTCACGCCGGTTCCCTATCGAGGTCGGCGCAATGAGCCTGCGTATGTAAGGTACGTTGCAGAGGAGATTGCACGACTCAAAGGCGTCTCTGTGGAAGACGTTGCCAGACAAACGACGGAGAATTCGATCCGCTTGTTCAGACTAAGCGATTGAGCCTATCTTCTAGGAAAGCTTCTACGAAGCCCCTTGTCAGCAGGCTCATTTGTCGGTTTCGTCTGATGTATGATACTCCCAAAGATCGACCAGTGGCGGCGGATCTACATCAGGGAAATCTCGATGATAGCGATCACCGAGTTTGACATGTATTTGCGCGCCGTTTTCATCGAGGTAATAGAAGCGCCCGTCAGTCAGGGCGGCTTGAATCTCGTTCACTCCGTCGCCATCGAAATCGCGGATGTCGATTTCATAGCATTTCGCTCGGACGAGATCCGGATCGATGTTGACGATGACCTGATACCAGAGTTCGGTTCCAGCTGAAAGGTTCGTCTGCCCTCCCGCTCCGATATGGTCACAAGGTGGGCCCTGCCCGGCGATATCTAGACCGCGGAACGCAAACAGTGTTTGCGGATTCCACCAATCCGTCTTAATCGCGTTGTTGCTGGCACTCACAACGACCATGACTTCGTCCGATTCTCCAACTTTCCCGGTGGCAATTGTTCGTATGTAGCCGGGATGCCAGTATTCGGTCAACATCTCGCCGGAAAGGTCGAAGATGACGAATTTGCAGGGTTCATCGTGGTTGTGTACAAACAACACGAGCAGTTCATTGAATCCATCTTCGTTGAGATCGGCGATATGGATTACGTCAACGAGGTATCCATCATAGATGAACTCCGGAGCTGAATAGATACACTCTCCATCGGGCACGGAATAGGACCATGCGATACTGCCATTTGCATCGAGCACGCTGATGGCCCCGTCGATTCCATCTTTGTAGGCAGTTCCGATGGCGATTCGATCAGGCGTACCACCGTCATGCGAGGAGAACATCAATGATCGCCGAATTGGCGTGTTAAATGATCGGCTCCACGAAGGCTGGAAGGTCAGTGTTTGTGCATTCCTTGCGATCACCATGCTCCCATCTTCAGGGATCTCGATGGTTGCCAAAGTGAACGAATTCGATGAGTAGAGGGCGAATCCTCCGAATGCGAGAATGACGGCGAGAAGAGCAGCGATTAGGGAGCTGATCAAACTGATGCGATATCGTTGACGTTGCTTCCTCAGTTCAAGCAAGCCGTCGTGAGACAGAGGTACAGCAACGGCTGTCCCGATACCCTCATGCCGGATCATTCCCTGACAAACTGCGGCCACTTGGCCAGACACTAATAGCGGGCTCCCACTGTCGCCTGTGGCTACCTCGATATCGGTGATGATCGAGGTTCCGTCTCCTTGTTCTCGAACATCAACGACTTTGCCTGCGGTGTTCGATTCCGAAGCCAACCGCTGCAATGAAATGGCCTGGCCGGGGCTGAGCTGAACACTTCGTCTAGGAAGATGGGCCGAGGTCAGATTCCGAAGACGCTTCTTGCGAAACTGGAGGATCGAAAGGTAATCGCGTTGAAGCGCCGGAGTGGGAAGAATCTTGGCTCCCTCGTACGGGATGCCGTTGATGAGAATCTCGTGTGATTGTCCTTGTTCGACCAACTCGATCAGGTGACTGGGAACCAGCAGCGTGAAGGGTCGCAGTGCAACCACAATTCCAACGCCTGAATCTTGGTAATCGGTTGCCTGGATCGTAACATGGGCAACGGACAGTCCGTTGTCAGGCTTGGTTTTTCGTAGCATTCAGTTCCTTCAGTCCTTCCCACGTAAGCTCTTGGCCAGTGTTTCAAGCGTTCTTGCCAATGAACGACGCTGCTTCGGATCCTGTGCGCTCTCTCTCAATGTCTGGATGGCTCGTTCCAATACCTCATCTGAAGGATCCGCGTCGAGGCTGCTTGTTGCATCGACAGTTCGAGCCGTTCTCTGAGATGTTGGTATGCCGTCAATCCGTCGCTTCAGACGCTCTTCTCGCTCAGCGCGGGCGAGTGTCCACAAGGTTTCCTCGCTTGTCTGTAGGCAAGCGGCGAGAGCAGTGACAATGGCATGTGGAGGTGCCTGCTTGCGTCCGCTTTCCAGGGCCGAGATGTAAGTATTGGAAACTCCGGTGCGATCTGCGACTTGCCATTGAGTCAAACCAAGCTCCTGACGCACTTCCCTGATCCTGTCGCCGAATGTCTTCATGGGGCCTCTTCCTTATCGTTATCTGCAAATTTTAGTATAGTCGAGAAGCCCCAAAAGGTCTATGCTTCTGGATTCTAAATACTAGTTGGATTTGATAGGTTTTGTCGGTAGAATACACCAAGTAGGTCAACAAGAAGAAGCACACTCCGAGAGTGGAGAGAAGCGCAGGGTTGATACGGGAGACCTCTGGGACGATTGCGTTGGCATGATTCGATTCATGTTAAATCAGGGGTCTCCTCCTCCTTTTGGACGGTGCGGTTCTTCGATCGATACAGACGCCCCTTTCGCTATCGTCACTGCCTCGCAAGAACTGCGGCTTCTGGAGAGTCTCGTACTTCAAGAACCTGCAACTTACGCGCAACCTTTCAGATTCGTCTGTTGTTTGATATGATCCTGCAACTTCAGCGGACCCAGGGGGCCGCTTGCGGAATCGGGAGATGATGATGGACTTCGATGGCAGACTTGCTAGGCTTCTTGAACGACCTTCCATAGTGAAAAATCCCGAACGGGAACGGCTGATCCAAGATGCCGTCGAGCGACGTGAGGCGATCGTAAGCGCTGGTGGTGCCCTTGCGGCTTGGACGCCTCCAGAGTCTACCGGGCGTAGTCCCCAAGATACGCTCACGGTTCAGCGTCCCGAAAGCGCGGATACAATTGATTGGGACTCGCCGAACAACATTCCCATCGACGAAGAAACGTTCGATATGGTCCTGGAAGACGCGTTTTCGAGCCTAAACGAGAAATCGCACGTCTATGAATTGGATCGAGTCATCGGAGCTGATGCAACGTACGCACTCCCAGTCAGATTCATCTCCGATCGCGCTTTCATATCGTTGTTTGTGGACAATATGTTCCGCCCTGTTCCGTCGGATATTGAGAAATCAGTGTTCTCGGATCGCCCGTTCACGCTGCTTGCCCTTCCTTATGACAAGCTTGATCCTGCCCGATATGAAGGGCGTTTGCGGATCGATCCACGCATCGAAGGAACTTCGACGATGATGATTGCCATGGACTTGGATCGCCGCATTGGTGTGGTCTATGGGTCTGCCTACGGCGGTTCTGTCAAGAAGCTCATGTTCTCTGTGATGAACTATCTCCTGCCGGCGGAAGGCATTCTGCCTTTGCATTGCTCAGCTAATGAAGGTCCCAATGGAGACATCGCCTTGCTTCTAGGTCTTTCAGGTACCGGAAAGACCACACTATCGGCTGATCCTCGCCGTGCCCTGCTTGGAGACGACGAACATGGATGGTCAGACAATGGAATCGCCAACTTCGAAAACGGATGCTATGCTAAACTGATCGATCTCGATGCTGATAAGGAGCCGGAAATCTTCCGCGCCATTATGCATGAGGATGCTCCCGAGCAGCATGGCGCGATCGTCGAGAACGCCATGATCTATCCCAACGGTACCTTTGATCTGACTGACGATCGTCTGACGCCCAATTCGCGAGGTTCGTATCCGTTGTCCTACCTCTCTAACATCAAGCCGTCTTCCGTAGGTGAACATGCTTCTACTATTCTCTTCTTGACGGCTGATGCCAATGGCGTGTTGCCTCCTATCTCCCGTCTAACCAGGGATCAAGCCATGTTTTGGTTCTTGATGGGCTACACCAGCAAACTGGCGGGAACGGAGACAGGTATTGTCGAGCCCAAGACGACATTCTCACGTTTCTTCGGAGAGCCGTTCATGCCGCGAAACCCAGATGTCTATGCGCGTATGCTGGGAGAGAAACTCGATGCCCATGGCACTGACGTCTATCTTGTCAACACAGGCTGGGTCGGAGGGCCGTACGGCGAGGCTGATCGAGTAGACATCGATCTGACACGCGCCATGGTTCATGCCGCTCTTTCTGGCGAGCTTCGCGACGTCGAGTACGATGCGAACGAGCTGTTCCACGTGTCGATTCCAAGGACCTGCCCTGGTGTTCCCACGGAACTGCTGGACCCCCGCGAATCTTGGAGCGATCCTGCGGCCTACGATGTGAGGGCAACCAAGTTGGCAGCCGAATTCGCGTCTCATTTCGACAAGGCATACGGGAACAAGGGTATCGCTCCAGAGGTCGCTGCTCAGTGTCCTGGCAACTGATTCGCTTGCGAATCAGTTGCTTGGAGTTCTCTGCGGTCGCTGAGAACTCTTGCCAAATGCGCTCTAGTGGAAGCAATTCCGTAGCTCTTGATACACATGTGATCAATTGTTGGTTTATCTCAGCTGTTGGTGAGATCTGACTCTCCTCTTCACTCCATTTAGGTAATGTCTACGCACAAGAATGCGAGGGCAACTACGACAGCGCGGGATATTTTCTCGGGGTTTAGAGCAATCCGACCTATCGATTTTTGGAAGCCACCGACACTTCTCTACAGATTGGCTGGCATGATCATCCCGGACGGCAATGATCCGAAGAAGGGCTATCCCATCCTGTAACGCGACACGTTTCGGATGGATCTTCTCGTCTCACGGCAAGAGTAGGATCATGGCAAGACCCGCATTACTGTGGGCTCTCCCTCAAGGACACAGCCGATTCCCTATGATCTAATCAGGTTCAGTCTTTCCAAGAACCCGCTTCATATCGGCTCCCTTGGTGATGAAACGGAGTGGGGCCAAACTCGATCAATGGATCTTGAGGAAGGAAGGTCAGCTCAGCATGACGCTTCGAACGCGTGCAGGCCTGACAGGGAATCGATCGCATGAAATTCGATTATCGATCGATCCTGAATGGACTTTGGAGCTTGCCGGGTCGCTGCTACAGATCGCATCGGATCGATTGGCTCAGCATCCCACGATGAGGACTCTGGTAGAAGTTGGAGGAGGCCGGATTTGAGGACATGAGTGTCTGGCATTGGTTAGGGGTACGGACTACGCAAGCGCCGGCAAGAGTTCAGAGAAAGAGAATCGGATGCTTGACAACGTAACAGTGTGATGTTATACTGCGATCGTTATCTTTCAGGAGGTGGGACGAAAATGATATCGACTTACGAACTCAAAATGTTGATAAAGCTTGCTCACAAACAGGCAATAGAAAAGGCTCATGAGAGAAGATGTGCCCGGAGCGTGAAGAAACAGGTGACCATTACGAGCGATGAGTATCATCAGTTCGTGGTTCGGAAAAAAACGACCATGCCATTGCTAAAGAAACAATGTGCTGTTCTAGAAGGAGGCTCGGATGGAAGATGAGCACCTGATTTCAAAAAAGGAGGTTCTCGAGAAGATGGGAATTTCCTACGGACAGCTCTATCGTTGGAAACGAAAGGGGCTGATCCCTGAAGCTTGGTTCATCCGCCGATCAACATTCACGGGGCAGGAGACGTTCTTTCCGCAGGACAAGATTGTCGAGCGCATCGAGCGAATCAAGGACATGAAGGGAGAGCATGCCCTGGACGATCTGGCTGACGTCATCTCAGAGCATGTAAATGCCAAGCTTCAGGTTGCCTTCGGGAAGCTAAGAAATCTAGGATGGTTTGACGAGGAACTGGTGCGTTCCGCCGGAATCGTTGGGGACGAGGTGGGCACGCTTTCGCTTCGCGATGCTTTGCGACTGGCTGTGTTAAAAAAGTTGCGCCGAACGGCACGCGAAGAGGAAATCGACCTCGCCAGCAGAACATTGGATCAAGCCATCGCGACGACAACGGGAATAGACCTGACAGCGCTTGAAGGGAGGACGCTGTATCTTCTGCGCAAGCAGCTCTCCGGTGCAGGCATCTCTGCCGAAATCAGCGTGATCGTGATCGCGTTGGACGAGCTCATCGTGGATCCGGAAATGCGGCGAATCGACTCCGTCGATCTGGCGGCCATGCTCCAGCAAATCAAACTGGACCTCGTCAAGTGTTGTGGCCCTGAAGAAGGCAACGAAAAGACTTCCGGCAATCAAATGGATGGGAGGGAAGAGCATGAGTGAAGAGAGAAAATCTGTGAGTGTGTCCGGTGCCGGCGTCATTGCCGGTGGCTCCTACTCCCGTGTCTCCATATCCGGCGCGGGCAAGATCAACGGCGACCTATATGCAGAAGAACTCAGAATGTCCGGTGCCGGGCGTGTCAGCGGCCATTGTGAGGTTGTTCATCTGAGCGTTTCAGGAACGGGGAAATTCGAGAAGGCGGTTATCGCCGATGAGATGAAGGTGAGTGGTGTCGCCAAGGTTGAGGGTCCGGTCAAGGTCAAGGAATTGAAATGCTCCGGCACCTTCCGCGCATCGGAGGGCATCTCTTCCGAATACGTCAAAGTGAGCGGACAACTACATGTCGGCGGAGATGTAGAAGCGGAAATCTTCCGCGCCAGCGGTGGATTTGATATCCGAGGCCTGCTGTCTGCCGATCGCATTGAGATCCATCCTGGTGGCCGATGCCGCGCACAGGAAATCGGTGGAGCGCGCATTGACATCCGTCGTTATGGAGCCAGAGACCATGCCGGCTTGCTCAATTCCGTGCTACGAGCCCTGAGCAGCGCGTGGGGTGGCGAAGTCGAAGCGACACTGATTGAAGGGGACGAAATCTACCTCGAAAACACGCGAGCCGATGTTGTACGGGGAAAACAGATCCAGATTGGCCCCAACTGCAAGATCGGATTGATTGAGTATTTTGAATCGCTCAAGGTTCATGATGACTCGGAGGTCGGACAGCAGACTAAGATTTGAACCCTGAGTGAACCCAAACCATACACACTACTGGTTGGCCGGTTCAGCGCATTGAGACCTTGTCTCCTGCGCACTTCGGATGTGATACCGGAGGCTGTGCGCAGATATCACCTGCAGAACCCTAGGAGGCGACTGTGAAACAGACGATCAAGCAAGCGATCGCGGGTAGCTCCGCTGATTACACGGAAATCCGCATCGAGCGACGTTGGCTCAATCGCGTGCTCTTTCAGAAAGAGAAGCTCGAAACGCTTGAATCAGCGACAGAACTGGGCGGCATTGTGCGATGCTTGAAGAACGGAGGATGGGGAATCTCCGTGTTCAATGATCTCACGAATCTCTCCAAGCATGTTCGTGAAGCAACGCAGATGGCTGCGATTGTTGCTGCAGCTACGAGCGAGCCCGTCGTCTTGGCGGACGTACCGACGGTCGAAGAGGAGGTTCGAGTGGAGTTGGAACATGATTTTCGCGACGTGCCGCTGCAACGAAAAGTCGAACTGACTCAATCATACAACGGCATCATTTTGGGCGAGTCGAGCGAAATCGTGGCTACCCAAGTTCAGTACGTCGATCGCTTCGCTGAGATCACGTTCGCAAATTCTGATGGAACCTATCTCGTGCAAGAGCTTCCCGACATTACTCTCTTGCTAGGCGCTGCAGCCAGCGATGGTAAGGGAGATATCCAACAAGGAATGGAAACCATCGGTCAAGCTGGTGGTTTTGAATGGGTCGAGGGCATGGAAGATCGAGCTCAAATCGCTGCGAAGCGGGCTGTAGCCATGTTAGACGCTAAACCGGTTGTTGGCGGCCAGCACACCGTGGTTCTGGATCCGATGCTTGCCGGTGTGTTCATCCACGAAGCTTTCGGCCATTTCTGCGAAGCGGACTTCCTGTTCAAGAATCCCCGCTTGGCAAAGATCATGGCGTTGGGGAACGAGTTTGGAATGGCGGATCTTCAGGTCGTCGACGAAGGATATATTCCCGGCGGACGAGGGAACGTTCCGTACGATGACGAGGGCGTGCGTCGCGAAAAGACGCAACTCATTAAGGACGGGCACTTGCATTCCCTGATGCATTCGCGGGAAACCGCAGCCAAGATGGGTGCGCAGCCAACGGGGAATGCTCGGGCCGTCAGCTATGAATACGAACCGATTGTCCGCATGACAAATACCTACATCGAGAACGGCACGTTTTCGTTCGAGGACATGATCAAGGACGTGGAGCGTGGCGTTTATGCCGTCGATGCCTATGGAGGTCAGACCGAATTTGAGCAATTCTCCTTCTCCGCAGCCTATGCCTACGAGATTGTGAATGGAGAAGTGGGCGGCCTACTTCGAAACGTAGTGCTGAGCGGAAACCTGTTCGAGACCATGCGTTCGATCGATGCCATTGGCACCGATCTCAAAATCAGCGGTGGTGTCGGCGGCTGCGGCAAAGGGGGGCAAAACCCGTTGCCTGTTACGACAGGAGCTCCACACATCCGTATTCGCAACGTCACGATAGGAGGCAAGTGATGCACTCTATTCTTGAGAAGGCTCAGAACAAGGTTGATCAAGCAGAGGTTTACCACTTGAGGCGGAAGGTACTTCCTGTCAAGTTCGACGCACAGGGGCTGAGCGTCATCAAGACAAAGCAAATCGAGGGCGTGGCATTGCGCGTACTCTGCAAGGGGCGTTTAGGGTATTCTACGTCCACCGATCTTGCCCATCCTGTCGCCATCGTGGATACAGCCGTGGCGACAGCGGCTTATGGGGATCAGACAGATCTGGAATTCCCAATACATGCCATCGATCCTATCGTCGGCGTTCATAACCCGGAAACGGCCGCCTTGTCCGCCGAGCGGTTAGTCGAGCTGGGTGAGGCTATCCGGGAACGCATTCTCGTAGATGCCAGCGATGTAGAAGTCGGCGTGTCGGTGCAGACGACGGTCGATCACGTGCACATTGCGAATACCCATGGCTTGGATGCTGAGGAAACGCGTTCCTCTGTCAACGTTGGTCTTGAAGTGACAAGAGCTATCCCCGGCGACATCTTCACCGTAGCGGATCAGTACGGAGCACGTCTGATTGACGATCTCGCCATTGAGGACATCACGCGGCGAGTACTCCGCTTGCTGAGATTGGGAGAGGCCACCGCCTCTGCTCCCTCTGGCTCACTGCCCATCGTATTCACATCATCAGGATCAATAGCGCTGCTACTGCCGTTGATCATGGGGCTCAACGGGAAATCTGTGCTTCTTGGGCTATCCCCTCTCGGCGACAAGCTCGGTGAAGGGATCTTCGATTCGCGATTCAGTTTGATCGACGACAGCCGATTGGTTGCAGGGGCCGCTGCTTCATCGTTTGACGACGAAGGCGTGCCCACCCAGCGAACGACGCTGATCGAAGGCGGACAGTTGCATGGTTTCTACTATGACCTTCGTACGGCCAAGCAAGCCGGAGTGGACTCGACTGGGAATGGATTTAAGGGCGGCATAATCGGCGGAAGCAACTTCCGGTCGGCTCCAAGCGCATCGTTGAGTAATCTTGTCGTCGCCACAGGCGATGCGACCGAAGACGACCTCATTCGCGGTATCAAGAAGGGGTTGTTGGTCGACGGTGTGCTCGGCTTGGGGCAGGGGAATCTGAATGCGGGCGACTTCTCCAATAACGTTGCCGCAGCGTTCTTGATCGAAGACGGGCGGATTACAGGTCGAGTGAAGAACGTCATGTTGTCAGGTAATAGCTATGACCTTCTTCGCCATCACTTGATCGGATTGGGAGATCAAGCCAATTGGGTATTTGGGCAGCTTTCTTGTCCCGCACTTGCCATTGATAACGTCAACGTAGCCGCCAAGTAAGCGCGTGCCAGTGGGTCGGTGTTCCTCGAAACACCGGCCTATCTGGCGACACCGTGGAGTCAGAGAACAAGGAGATACTGTGGAGTCGGGCAACAGGAAGTGGATGGTTCCATTCTTCACGATTTGGACAGGGCAGCAGCTGTCGATTATCGGGAGTCGTGCAGCACAGTTCGCCTTGGTATGGTGGCTGACTCTTGAAACAGGTTCGGCGACTGTGCTGGCGACTGCTTCATTGGTCGCTCTAGCTCCTCAAATCCTTCTTGGTCCCTTTGTCGGGGCCCTGGTGGATCGGTGGAATCGTCGCGTTGTCATGATCGTGGCCGACTCGTTCATTGCCTTGGTGGGGCTCTGGCTGGCGTTCCTGTTCTGGTCCGGCACCATGCAGGTGTGGCACATCTACATTGTCATGCTGGCGCGCTCGTTCGGCGAGACCTTCCACTGGCCGGCCATGGCTGCTTCCACAACCCTCATGGTTCCCGAGAAGCATTACACGCGGATTAGCGGGCTGAATCAGACCATCCACGGGCTGCTCAACCTCATCGGAGCTCCCTTGGGGGCTTTGTTGTTGGCCCTCATGCCCATGCACGGGGTGATGATGGTTGATGTCGCTACGGCCGCATTTGCCGTCATTCCCTTGCTGTTCGTGATGGTTCCACAGCCCAAGCAAGAGCATGTCGCTGCGATCAAGGCAAGTTCTTTTCTCAGCAATGCGCGCGAAGGCTTGCGATTTGTGCTCCACTGGCCCGGCATGTTGGTGTTGCTTGCTGGCGCTTCGATCCTGAAAATCGCTCTCATGCCGGCGTTCACCTTGCTCCCTCTGCTCGTCAAGGATCACTTCGGTGGGGGCGCTCCTGAACTCAGTTTGTTTGAGGCGCTGGCGGGGGCGGGGATGCTGGTTGGCGGACTGATTCTCAGTTCTTGGGGAGGGTTCAAGAGAAAGGTCTACACAATCTTGCTGGGCCTGCTGGGAATCGGCGCTGCTTGCCTGGTATTGGGATTCACCCCTGAAAACATGTTCTGGCTGGCCTTGGTAAGTATCTTCGTTGTCGGATTGATGATTTCAATGGCCGATGCTCCGATTGCCGCCATCATGCAAACCACGGTTCCTCCTGAGATGCAGGGACGTGTCTTTGGACTGCTGGGCAGCCTGTTCTCGCTCACCACACCGATCGGACTTGTCATTGCCGGCCCGGTTGGAGATGCAATGGGCATTCCATTCTGGTTCCGGCTGGCCGGATTGATTTGCATGGCCGTGGCGGTGGTGAGCTTCTTCATTCCCGCGTTTAGGCAACTGGAAGCGCACAAGTTCAATGGGGATTCAGCTTCATCTGGATCCGAGAGACCGCTGGTCGAGAGCGTTGAAGGGGCGACCGCTAGCGATTGACGGTATGAATAGCCCGGCCCAAGGCATTCTCTGCCGCTTCTTTCAGCCCTTCGGGAAGAGTCGGGTGGGGGTGGATGGTCTCGGCAATCGCTTCGAGTGTCAAGCCGCTTTGCACAGCGATGGCTGCTTCCGAGATCAAGTCCGACGCCTCGGCTCCGATAATCTGAACTCCAAGGATTCGATGGTCGTCTGCGTTCGCAACCACTTGGAAGAAGCCGTCGGCTTCCCGCATTCCCAGCGCTTTGCCCAGCGCGGCAAACGGAAATCGCCCCACCAGGATCTCGCTGCCGGAGGCCTTCGCCCTGCTCTCGGACAGCCCAACAGACGCGATTTCCGGATCGGTGAAGATGGCCTGAGGGATCAGATCGTAGTTAAGCACGTGTGGTTGCCCGGCCAGCGTTTCGGCAACCCGAACACCGTCCATCGAGGCCTTGTGCGCCAGCATGGGTCCGGGCACGGCGTCGCCGATGGCATAGATGTTGGGAGCCGTTGTTTGTAGCTTGTCGTCCACACGGACGAATCCGCGTTCGTCCAACTCGACACCGCAGGACTCTAATCCAAGATCGCGGGTTCTCGGCCGGCGACCCACCGCCACCAGGATACGGTCGACGACATGCTCCTCACCGTCTTGGGTGCGAAGGAGAACACCGGTTTCATTCTGTTCAAAGGATTCGGCGGCTGTATTGGTGAGTACGTCGATTCCGTTCTTGGTCAGCGCTCGCTTCAGCGTGGAAATGGTGCGGCGATCCAGATCTACTGTGGACAAAATCTCGGGAAGAAGCTCCACGACGATGACGTGTGAACCCAATCGGTTGTAGATGGTAGCCAACTCAAGGCCGATCACGCCACCGCCGATGATGGCCAGTCGTTCGGGGACTTCGGGCAGTTCTAGCGCGTCGTCCGAGGACCAGATAGAGGGATGATCAAATGGGAATGGAGGAATCTGAACCGGATCCGAGCCTGTGGCAAGCACGATGTGCTCTGCTTCCAGTGAGCTGCCATCGGAGAGCGCGATGTGACCTTCGCTGGCCAACGTGCCGCGGGCGTGAATGACGTCGACGCCGTTCTTTTCCAGCAAGGTTTCAATACCGCCGACCAGTGTGGCGACGACTTGTCCTTTCCACGCTGCCAGTTTCCCAAGATCGATTGCCGGCGGTGCGTAAGTGAGCCCAATCTGCTTAGCCTCAGCTGTTTGAGAGAGAAGCTTGGTTGCTGAGAATAGCGCCTTGGTGGGAATGCATCCCACATTGAGGCATGTCCCGCCCAACGTCTTCTCCTCTATGACCGTAACCTTCAATCCCAATTGAGCGGCGCGAATGGCACAGACATAGCCGCCTGGACCTCCGCCGATGATACCCATGTCTGTTTTCATAATGATTGGCATACGGTAGCCGGGGACCGCACATCATGCAACCGGAGGGGTATGCGTGGGAAATGGTGCTCTTCCCAGCGTACGGATACACTAGAGCCGCAAGATCGCATGGTGAGAAGGAGGAACCGTGAAACTTTTCATTGACACCGCAAATGGTTCGGAGATTCGGGAGATGGCGTGGCTGGTAGATGGAGTCACGACCAATCCGTCGTTGGTGGCCAAGGAGAAGCGTCCGTTCCGTGACATCATCGCAGAGATCTGCACGTTGGTTGACGGCCCCGTCAGCGCCGAAGTGATCGGTTTGGAAACCGATGAAATGGTTGCCGAAGCCAAAGAGTTGGCGCCCATTCATGAAAACGTTGTCATCAAGATCCCAATGACAGAAGCTGGGATGAAGGCAGTCAAGATCTTGACGAGTGAAGGGATTCGCACCAACGTGACGCTGGTGTTTTCAGCGAATCAAGCGATGCTGGCAGCCAAGTGCGGAGCTGCCTACGTGTCTCCCTTTGTGGGTCGTATCGACGACATGGGTGGAGACGGCATGGGGCTGATCGCGGAGATTCAGGAGTGCTATCAGCATTACGCCTTCCCCACCGAAATCCTGGTGGCCAGCATTCGTCACCCTCGACATCTGCTTGACGCGGCCCTCATAGGAGCCGATGTTGCTACCGTGCCCTATGGTGTACTCAAGAAGGCATTTAATCATCCGCTGACTGACTTAGGTATTTCACGATTCCTCAAAGACTGGGAAGGAGTTCCCCGATAATGTTTAACACAATGCGTGCAACCCGCGATGCGTATGGCGAAACACTGGCTGAGTTGGGGCATATCGATCCTCGCATTGTCGTGCTTACGGCCGATCTGGCTGGATCGACCAAGACCAGCATATTTGCTGCTGAGCACCCGGATCGCTTCTACAACATGGGAGTGGCTGAGGCGAACATGATTGGCACGGCGGCAGGGTTCGCTCTATCTGGATTTCGACCATTCGTCTCGACGTTTGCCATGTTTGCTACCGGAAAGGTGTGGGAGCAGATTCGCCAGGTAGTGGCCTATCCCAAGACCCCCGTTCGCATTGTGGCCACGCATGCAGGCCTGACTGTGGGAGAAGACGGCGCAAGCCATCAGATGTTGGAAGATATTGGGAACATGCGTGTGCTCCCCAACATGAGCGTCATCGTTCCATCCGACGCCGTTGAGGCAGCTGGCGCGATCCGCATTGTGGCCGCTTACGACGACGGCCCCGTATATGTGCGATTGGCGCGAGCTGCATTCCCTGTCATCCATGATGAAGACCATCAGTTTGACTTCGGGAAGGCTGAAGTGCTGGCACAAGGTGTGGATGTAACTATTGCTGCTTGTGGCTTGATGGTGTCAGTAGCCCTTGAGGCTCGCGAAGTGCTGGCTGCCGACGGTATTGCTGCGGAAGTCGTGAACGTATCGACCATCAAACCCCTCGATCGAGAGACTCTGCTTGCATCTGCTCGCAAGACGGGCGTGGTCGTGACCGCAGAGGAGCATCAAATCATTAATGGGCTGGGAAGCGCCGTCTGTGAGTTGTTGTCCGAGGAACTCCCCACGCCAGTGGTCCGTGTAGGCGTCGACGATCGGTTCGGACAATCCGGGGACGCCGATGCCCTGCTCGCCCACTACGGATTGGATGTCGATGGTCTGGTTGCTGCTACCAAACAGGCGCTGAGCAAAGTTAAGGGCTAGTCTGAGATCCTCCCTCCGAGGGTCACAATCCTTAGCCTTAAGGCCATGCAATGATCGGGGTTTTCGAAGTAGTCGGACGCTACGTTCTGCAAGCGTTGATGACTTGCGTCCACTACACGCGGGGAGATGGGTTGCTTCTCCTCGTTTAGCGAGAATCCTTGGGAGGTTCGATTCCTCTGAGGAAGGCGGAGACCTCCTCAACCAGACGATCTCGATTGTTTAATCTGACCCGAAACAGCTTCAGTTCCTGGCGAATGCGATGCACGAGTGGATGGTCTAAGGTTGCGTGGGTGGCGATTATCAATGCTTTGTCTGAGGCCAACGCTAACTTGACGACAGGGACAAAATCGGGAGAGACAAGCTCCATGGGAGCAAACTCATCAATGACAACCAGATCCTTGGAACGAATGGCAGAACGAATGGCCGGGATGGCGAGATCATGAAGTGTGTCCAGATTGACGGTGTACTTCCCAATCTGGGGGCCGATGCGCTGATGAATGTGGGCGAGAATTCCTTCCTGGCCGGTGGCAATGTCGATGAGGCTGAATCCCACCCGATGACCACATACGAGTATTTCCCTACCGATGATGCCACCAGCGGACAGCGGCAGGGACCTGATTACACGCTCGATCAGCGTTGTCTTTCCGACGCCCGGACGGCCTGTGATGGCAACGCGCTCCTTGATCCCCATTTCGTTCGATTCTATCCTCATGTCTATGACTGACAAAGGGCGAGCGCATCACACATGGGTCGGCATCATCGCGGATGAGCATCGGCGGCATCCGAACATGACGGTTCGCGATCTGCATAAACTGGTGGTTCAAGCCTGCTTTGGCGGGGATCATCTATTGCGGAATCCGGATAACTTCGTGAAGGACCTCGCCAATGAATGGGATTGCCTGTCGAGCGACGCTTTGCAGGGAACTGTGCTTCAGCCTATCCATCCATCGGGGCAGGTGGTGCGTCTCCATCTAGGTCCGTGCAAGGCGATGGGTCTATCGCATTATGACTTGTCGCGGCTCTTACTGGCCCAGCCATTCAAGTCTGGACATCGCGAAACCTGCGAATGGGCATGGGCGATGATCTTGCATAGTGCACGAGCCGGGGAGATTCCCTTCTCTCATGATCAGTTGATGCAAGTCCTGCCTGCGGACGAAATCACCCATCATAGCCCGGACTACGGACCGGCCGCCTATCGGATCCTCAACGACCTTGGTCACGATCCCACTCGGGAGTCTTTATGCCGTCTCGGAATCCTTCGGTAGTCATCCCCAACGATCGGTGGATCGGACATCTGGATATGGACGCCTTTTTCGCGGCTGTTGAACAGCTCGATCATCCCGAATACCGTGGTCGTCCTGTCATTGTCGGCGGACTCGGCCCTCGCGGTGTGGTGTCCACGGCCTCTTATGAGGCCCGTCCGTATGGTGTGCACAGTGCCTTGCCGATGGCTGTGGCCAGGAGGTTGTGTCCAGATGGGATTTGCGTTGCGCCTCGATTCCTTCGATATCGAGAAATCTCGGATCATGTGAGGACCATCTTGCGGCGCTTCTCTCCAGACATCGAGACTATATCACTTGACGAGGCGTTCTTTGATCTTTCGGAACGTGGCCCCAGCTTCGAAGTCGTTCACCAGATCGCCAGAACCATCAAGCGAGATGTTCAAGCGAAAACGAAGCTCACCTGCTCTGTAGGACTGGCGCCCAATCGCTTTCTGGCCAAATTGGGATCCGAGATGGACAAACCGGATGGATTCATGGTGATCGACCCTGACCAAATTCACGAGATTCTGGATCCTCTCCCTGTCGGACAAATCTGGGGCATGGGCAAGGTAACAGCCAAGCGGTTGACGAGCCTCGGGCTTCTACGGATCAAGGATTTAAGACTGGCACCGTCTGTCTTGCTGGTTCGAGAACTGGGATCCACTGGGCGACGACTTCAACAATTGGCTATGGGGATCGACGACACCCCTCTCTCGGGAGAGGTGGGGTCCAAATCGATTTCGCGAGAAACCACCTACTCGTTTGACGTTTCCGATTTCGAGGAGATGGAAGACGAGGTACGTCGGCTGGCTGGACACGTCGCGCGCTCCTTGCGGGCCGAGCACCTAGTCTGCCGAGTGGTGCGAATCAAGGTGCGCTATCCCAACTTCAAGACTATCACTCGGCAATCGCAATTGGGTGTGGGAACGGACTCTCCCGAGGTGATCGAATCCTTGGCCTTGGAATTGCTGCGCAACCGTGTGCCTCTCGACGAAGTCGGTATCCGCTTGCTGGGCGTTGGCCTAGGAGGTATTTGCGAATCGCTTGCCCGCCAGCTTTCGCTGTTCCCCGATTGGCTCTAGACGCAGTGCTCGCAACTGAGGAGTGCGTCTTGCCGAAGCCGGACAACCCGCACCCTGGCAAGGGAACGATTCAATTGCACCTGCTCAAGTCTGAGGTACCGTAGTTGTGAGGTGATCTTGATGCGACGATGTATCGGCATTGCGCTATTGACGGCCTGTGCCTTGGTTTGGACAGGTGTAGCCATTCCGCTTTGCGACTATCAGTCTCCGAAGACGGACCTTTCCAATCTTACGTTGGATTTCTCGTATCAATACCATAACGACCCATACGGATTGGAGGATCGCGACATCAGCCAGGGACAATTTGGCGTGGACTATGTGCGGTTGTTTGATATTCCCGAGTACGGATTCGACGTGTCGTTTGAGAACGCCATGATCGTTTCCGAGGAGGACGTGTCTACCTATGGCATCAACGCCGATGGGAACTACAAGCGGTACTTCTCGACGGAGGAAGACTTCTTTGCCTATGCAGGTGCCATCTTGCGTAGCTCGTCATCCTTCCAAAAACTTGGGCTATCGTTCAACCTGGGTATCGGAACAGGACGCTTCACCGATGTCACGCCGTTGGCCAAGGCAACGCGCATCAACGACTACTTAGTCGATCGTGGATCGCTCACCAATCACCTCCACTCGATCGATCTGCAGATTTTGGCGCTCGAAATCGGAAGCGCCGCGTCCTACGAATCAGTGGCAGCCTTGCTCGCTGTCATCCAGGAAATCATCGAGAACTCAGGGTTTGTTCGATTGGGCGGATTGGATGCGCTCGATATTTCCGAGATCACACGACTCATTCAAAAGACGGGGTTCTCTCGCTATTGTGGATGGGATTTCAAGCTGGGATTGGGATACGAATTGCTCGATCCCTCGGGTGGAGGCAATGATCTGTTGTTCTCGGGGGCGTTCAATTATGCACTGGCTACAGCACCCAAGGCTCAGCTTTTGCTGCAAGGGTCCTGCTCTGGGTCTCCAGACATTCTTACTACCCATCGCATCGATATCATGGGATCGTACGACTACTTCATCTCCAATTTCCTGTCGGCCAAGGCGACCTACGATTTCTCTCGTGAGACCTGGGGTGGCGAATCGACGGATACACACCGAATGCTGCTGGACTTAGTTCTCTCTCCAGTGGACACGGCCAATGTGGTGGCAGGTGTGTCGTTCGAATACAAACCCTATTACTTGGAGTGGAGTGTCGATATTCAATTGTCGATCCAAATGGACCTGCTCTAACGAACTCGCCTACTACAAAGACTCGATAACCTCGCGCATGAGGGGATCGGCCAATAGCTTGGCTCCCTCTCTGGGCTCGAAGAATCTGGCTTCGGCGATCTCATCTGGATTTGGCGCGATTGCACCGAACAGAGTGACCCGGTAGAAGAACTGGGTCCAGTGCAGCAATGTGTGTTCGCCCAGTTTGGAACGAACTGCCAATAGGTCTCCGATTTCTGCGTGTACTCCGAGTTCTTCCCTGATTTCTCGCAACAAACCATCGACCGGACCCTCTCCGAATCGAACGAATCCGCCTGGAAGCGTCCAGCGATCCTTGGTCAAACCACGGCTTCCCTTGAGCAGCAAGACGAGTTCGTTCTGAATGAACACGCCCTCAGATACAACGCGTGGCATGGTGGCATGGACTGCTTCGCGAACAAGCGTTGTAACGCGCGGATCCACCGGTACGAGGTCCTTGCTCATCCAATGCGATGGATGTGCCGCCAGTTTTGGTACACAGAACATGAC
>JAGLYB010000091.1 GCA_023132545.1 Candidatus Bipolaricaulota bacterium | reverse complement strand
AGTTCATTCCTCTGCTTCGCGAGGCAGGATTGTCCGAGACACAAATCGAGAAGGTTTGTTACCGGAATTTCTTGCGTGTCTTCTCCGAGGTTCTATCCGCTGTCTAAGCGCGTTTCCTCCATAGCGCATACAATCGTCCCAGGGCGGCCCGATATCGTTCCGAGAGAACGTCTGGAACCTTAGACTCTGGCTCGTTGTTCATGGTGGCGTAGGGGATGTCGATATCTCCTATGCTAATGAGCCCAACGGTGCCGTCCGAGAGCGTTTGCCAATCATCGATGCCATAGTTGCGTTCCATTTCTTCTCGAGGCACTGAATGGGTTAGGATTCCATCACGTTTCTTCTTGTCGTAGCGAGCGATGTTGCGCCGCCAGGATTCCTCGAACGAGACCGAAACGTACAAAGCGGCTGCACGCCGCAAAATGTCAGGAGAAAGGCGTTTCAACGCATCTAGATATCCCGAAGGGCCTCCTCGAGAGAACTCGATGATCAGCGTCTTCCGGCTGCTCGGTTTCATGAAATGGGAACTCGTGAGTACTCGTTGGTTGATCTGCTCGATCAGAAATCCCCACACGGTATCGTCGGTAACGGCGTAGTTGCCATCGGAGCGTTTTGAGAACAATCGTTCGCGACCGGCGGACTCCCAGACATCGTCTTGCTGAAAGAGATTCCAAAGGATGGGGAAATCGTCAATGATCTGGAATGGAGCAATGAAAAACTCGCGTGCCCTATGATCCGACGAGATTTGTGTCATGAAGTCAATGAATTCGGATTTCCCACTTGCCGGTCTACCCAATAGCAGCAGAACGTCGAGCGTTTCCTCATTTGGCAAGGAAGGCGCGCTGTAATCCAATTCCAACATATTCTCAATCTCGGCGAGAACCTCGTGAGCCGGGCGATCTGCAGTGACGTGTAACAACGGAGCCGTCTGCGAGTTGTGCCAGCGATCCAACTCAGCCAACATGGCTCCCAGTGCCGGGCCATCGATGTCGAACTGAGCCGTCCCACGTGACAGCTGTCGATCCAGAGAGATGGTGATGGGAAGGTCCATGCGAAGGTAGGCATCGGGTGTCGGGAGCTCATCCGCCAAGGTTGGATACAGTTCGAGAAAGCCTCGATCGCCCAATGCTGCCGAATAGGCGTAATGAACTCCGAGGTGCGATTCCTCCAAGCAAAGCAATCCCTGATTGACGATTTCATTGATCTGTTGTCGCCGTTCGGGAAGCTCCTTGCGGATAGCTTCTGCCAGCCGAGCGCGATCATTGAACAGGTCAATGCCTTGGTTCAATACAATAGTCTTCACAAGCTCGGGCAGGATCCTGACTTGATGAGGATAGAAACGTGCTAACAGCTCAAGCATCTCGCTCTTGCCAACTGCGGGTAGACCTTCAAAGACGACGTAATTCATCGAACACCTCTGGGAAGATTCTACCCGGGGAGTTCGGGTAATAACCAGTCTCCCAGGAGACTCCATCGGCGGGCCTCGCACTTCATGCCAGCTCTTGTATAATGGGCGACCTCGGAAAGGAGCCTACAGAATTGAAGGATCTCATCATTGTTGAATCGCCAACCAAGGCGCGCACCATCGGGCAATACCTTGGGAAGAACTATCAAGTGCTTTCTTCACAGGGACACGTTCGCGATCTTCCCAAGAATGACTTAGGCGTGAACGTCGAGAAGGGGTTTGAGCCTAAGTTTGAAACCAGGCGAACGAAGAACCTAACGCTACTTCGAAAGGCGGCCGAAGGCGCGCAGCACATCTACCTCGCAACAGACCATGATCGGGAAGGCGAGGCCATAGCCTACGACCTGTATGAGGTTCTCAAGCGAGTCGTCAAGGATGACGATGCCTTCTCCAGGCTCATCTTTAACGAGATTACCAAACCTGCGATTCTGGAAGCACTGACCCAAGCATCTGAGATCGACCTTCCCAAGGTGGAGGCACAGCGAACCCGACGTATTCTCGACCGCTTGGTGGGATACCTCCTGAGTCCGTTGCTCTCAAGAATCCTGGCGGGGAATCGCTTCGCGGGATTATCGGCTGGCCGCGTTCAATCGGTTGCTCTCCGATTCCTATGTGACCGCGAGTCGCAGATCACGCACTTCACCCCGGAGGAGTATTGGGAGATTGATGCCCATCTCCGGAACGGCGAGCCGTTTGTCGCATCCGTGACCAAGAAGAACGGCGAGAAATTTCAACTCAAGACCGAGAAAGAGGCCCAAGAGGCAGAAGAACAGATTCGAGCTGCCGACATCTCTGTGTCCGAAGTGGAGGAAAAGGAACGTCGTCGGCAGCCGTCGGCTCCCTTCATCACCAGCACACTGCAGCAATCGGCGTCGTCGCAATTGGGATTCTCGCCCAAGCGAACCATGCGCATCGCTCAAGAACTCTACGAGGGGATTGCACTTGCCGAGGGAACGAGCGGTTTGATCACCTACATGCGTACTGACTC
>JAGLYB010000090.1 GCA_023132545.1 Candidatus Bipolaricaulota bacterium | reverse complement strand
GGTGTGACCTGTCCAACCTGCAAGGAAGGCGAATTGGTGGAGAAGTACTCAACCAAGCGCCGTCGGACCTTCTATAGCTGCAATCGATACCCCGATTGCCGGTACGCTATCGGTGACAAGCCGGAGAAGCTCTGCCCCGCCTGTGAGGAGGGTGTGCTAACCGAGAAATCGGGCAAGCTCATCTGTAGCAATAAGGCTTGCGCCCATCAGGAAGAACTGGAACCAGCAGTTGAGTAAGAAGTGGAAGCCTGTTCTACGCGGCTTCAGAAAGCAGCTTGAACCATTCCAGTTTCTGTTTGAGATCTGAATCCTGGAGCTTGGTCAGCGCCTCTTTCTGAATCTGTCGCACGCGCTCTCGACTGATGCCAAATACGATTCCGACTTCATCCAGCGTCTTGGGTTGATAGTCCTTGAGTCCGTAGCGTAGCTCCAGAATGCGTTTCTCGCGGTCTGTCAACCGCTCATTGAGTGCCTTCACGAGCTCCTGAACGAGGAGATGCTCGAACGTCTCTCGCTCGGGAGAGTCCACGCTGCCGTCCTCGATGAAGTCGCCGAGAACCGAACCATCGTCGTCGTGTCCGATTGGCATATCGAGAGAGGTCATGCTCTGAGCCGTCTTTTTGGCCTTGATGATGTTCTCGACCGTTGTTTCAAGCTCTGCGGCCAATTTCTCGGGACTAGGCAATTCGCCGTTCTCCTTGAGGTAGTTGCGTTCGACTTGGTAGATTTTGCGAATGAGTTCGTTGATATGAGTGGGAACACGAATGGTACGCGAACGGTTGGTGATGGCGCGTAGGATGGCTTGACGGATCCACCAGGTCGCGTAGGTAGAGAACTTGTATCCCTTCGTGTAGTCGAATTTCTCGATGGCCTTCATCAGGCCGAGGTTCCCTTCTTGAATCAGATCGAGGAATGGGAGCCCGCATCCACGGTATTTCTTGGCGATGGAAACGACCAATCGCAGATTGGCTTCAGCCAGTTCCTCTTTGGCACGTTGGTCTCCAGTTTCAATGCGCTTCGACAGACGAACTTCGTCTTCGCGCGTCAGCAAAGGAACCCGGCTGATTTCACCGAAATAGGTACGAATCGGGTTGTCAGAGCGCGTGGAACGCTCTTCGGCCAGATTACGTTTTCCTTCCGGCTTGTTGCTCAAGTTCTTGCTAAGATTGATCGTTGCTCCAGATTCTTTCATTCCACTCCCGCGTGTCAGTCTGCCAGGTAATCGAAAGAGAATCGGACGACCTGGGGGCCCTCCGATCCTTTGGATAGTCTAATTGCCCAATGTCCTTGTCGCTTGCTATTGCCCAAGTATTGCAACGTTGAGTATAGCACAACCAGATCGTGAAATGAAGAGGTCAAACGTTCTGATTAGCAGTCGGACGGATGGTCTGCAAGGGAAAAGAACGGCGTTGTTGTGCGTCAGATTACTGTTTGGGAAGAAAAGCAATGAGCGCAGCGACACCCAAGCCCACCACCAACCACAGCGTGGCTGGATCGTACATGAGTGGATCGGGTCTGCCACTTCCGAAGGCAACCGTTATACCCAAGGAGAACTCCGGAGAGAACGTCCACTGAATCGGCAACGGCTCGTGCGTGCGGAACTGCGCGACAAGGGCCAGGGAATCCAAGAGCCAGAGCTGGAATCCGCCCTTGAGTGTAAGGTAAGGATTGAATCCCCATGCTGTTCCTATATGGCGCCACTGTAATGTGAATCCACCGCCCGCGAAAGCATTGACGGGTCCCACCCATGCCTTGACCAACATGCCGGCGGTTCCTTCGAATAAATTGGGGAAATCGGGAGGGTAGGTGCCGAGATCGAAAACGGCTGTCAGGTTCGGAGAAAGGAACGCTTCGGCCGTGAGATAGGAGAACGATGCTGTCCAATCCACTGGAAGTTCGTAGGGAACGCCGACCCCGAACCCGATGGAAAATGGGGCGGGCGACGCTGCCACTGTCAGAGCCCCCAGTATCAGCAGAGCCACTAGAACGACGATTGCACGTTGCGTCATGTTCTCCTTTCCCTCCTCAACACGTAAATCTGACAGGAGAAGGCCTCCGATGCATGCTATGCTTGGCAGACGGTAAAGGTGAGGGCGCTCGACCCCTTTAGATGGGAGCCGTGTCCCGTTCCGTGCGAGGGCTCCATGGGCTTGAGATTGGTCGATGCTCGGATATCCTGTCTACAGATCACAAAGGACCACCATGCACATTCGCCAGCTGACGCTAGAGGACTATGACCGGATCGTTGAGATCTGGATCAAGTCAGAATTGCCCTACAAGCCGTTTGGGCGTGATGCGAGAGATTGCTTTCAGTCAGAAATCGGGCAAAACACGGCCGTGTTTCTGGGTGCGGAGATTGACGGAGCCCTCGTCGGTGTTGTCCTGGGTACACATGATGG
>JAGLYB010000009.1 GCA_023132545.1 Candidatus Bipolaricaulota bacterium | reverse complement strand
GATGAGACTAACTCCTGAACTTTCGGAATTCGCGTCGACCCGCCGACGAGAACGACCTGGCCGATGTCGTCAGCCGTTTTCTGCGCTTCACGAAGCGCACTATCGACGCTCTGGATAGTCCGTTGGAGGAGGTTGTCAATCATGGATTCGAATTTGGCTCGGGATAGCTTCTTCTCCATGTGCTTAGGGCCAGCCGCATCGGCTGTGATATAGGGGAGGTTAATGGTCGTTTCCATGCGGCTGGAAAGTTCCTTCTTAGCCGATTCAGCAGCATCCTTAAGGCGCTGCATGGCGCTGGCGTCGCTGGTCAAATCAATGCTGGTATCCTTTCGGAATTCTTCTGCCAACCAATCAATGATACGTTGATCGAAGTCATCTCCTCCGAGCTGCGTGTCGCCGTCGGTTGAGAGGACCTCGTACACCCCGTTGTCGATCTCGAGGACGGAGACGTCGAAGGTCCCGCCGCCCAAATCATAGACGAGGATCGTTTGGTCATGGTCTTTGTTCAATCCATAGGCAAGGGCCGCTGCTGTCGGCTCGTTGATGATCTGTAAGACTTCGAGCCCGGCGATCTCGCCCGCGGCCTTGGTGGCCTGGCGCTGTGAATCGTTGAAATAGGCGGGAACTGTAATGACGGCCTTGGTGATCTTCCCCCCCAGATGGGCCTCGGCATCGTGCTTTAACTTCTGGATGATCATGGCCGAGATCTGTTCGGGTGTGTACTCAGTCACTTTCCCATCGATCGCGATCTTGACGCGATGGTCGGTGCCCATCTCCCGTTTGATGGACGCGATCGTGTTGTGGGGATTGGTGATTGCCTGCCGTTTGGCAAGGCGGCCGACGAGGCGCTCTCCGTTGCTGGTGAATGCGACGACCGACGGTGTCACCCTCTCGCCTTCAGCGTTTGTCAGCACGGTTGGCGAGCCTCCCTCGAAGATGGCAACGCAGGAGTTGGTGGTTCCAAGATCGATTCCGATATTTTTTTCTTTCATTTAGCTTCCTCCTCACTGAGCGGCGGCCCTTGACTGACGGAAACTTTGCTGGGTCGCAAGACGCGCTCGTCTCTCATATATCCGGGCATGAATTCCTCTACGATCATGTTCTTCTCAAGTTTACTTGGTACGCTAAGCATGGCTTCATGTAGCGCTGGATCGAACGGTTGCCCCTCTGTTCCAATGGGTGCAACCCCCTTGGTTTCCAGCACCTGCTGAAATTGCGCGAAGATCTGCTCAATTCCAGCCACAAATGTCTCAACATCCTGATTTGAAGACAGGCTCTGAAATGCGCGTTGTAGATTGTCATACAGCGGTAAGAAGTCGAAGATGAGCTGATCGCTGACGCGCTGTTCATAGACAGAGGCATCACGCAACGCTCGTTTCTTGTAGTTCTCGAACTCGGCTTGGAGCCGCTGTAGACGGTCAATGGTCGAACGTAATTCGTTCTCGACCTCAGGGCTTTCTGTCTTCTCAGGGTGGAGTTCCACCGAGACCTCAATCTCTTCTTGCTTCTCGCGTTTTGTCTTCTTTTCCTTGGCTGACATTTATTCCTCCAACGAGCGCAGGTGCGAGGGCGACAACAGCGATTCCAATCGGTTGGCAAGATAACTGGCCGTTGACAGCGCCCGTCCATAATCCATCCATAAGGGACCGACCACGCCGAGAACGCCGGCATGAAGCCCGTATTCACAACTGATCACACTGAACGATTCCAACCCGCTCAGAGGGAAGTCGCCGATACTGGCGACGATTCCTTCCCGATCCTTCCTCGCTTCCGCGACGGCCTCTATAAATGAGGTTTTGTCCTGAACCGCAAGACTGAGATGCGAGAAGTGATCCATCGCATACTCGGGCACCACCTCTTTCAGCGTCTCGGTGAGGTTGAGAAGGCCCTCAAATTGGACCGATCGTTGCATCCGATCCTGAAGCAGGCGGCCAAGCACGAGCATCGCTTGGCGAACAGGCCGCTCGTACCAGCCCTCGGGGCCGTCTTCGAGAGACAGCGAACGTACATCGGCCAGGTGAATGCCGCGTAGGGTATCGTTAATCAATGCCATAATGCGGGTAATCTCATCGGGATTCAGATCTTCTTCCAAAGCGACATATCCGTGCTCCACGATTCCGATGTCGGACACGATGAGCAGGAAAGCAAGACGATGAGCAACCTTGAACAACACGACGCGCTCCAGCTTGGTCTCGGCTGGACGTGGCGGAATGACAAACCCGGCGCATCCGGTCATGTTCCCCAACAGAAATGCCGTTTGTCGTATCGTCTGTTCGACATCCAGCTGCTGCATCTTGTAGGCCTCGACGATCTCAACTCGCTCTTCGCGGGATAGCTCGGAAAGGTCAAGCAGCCATTCTACGAAGAACTGGTATCCTCGCACTGTAGGAACGCGGCCCGACGAAGAATAGGGCTTGGCGATGAAGCCAGCCTCTTCCAGATCGTTCATGTCGTTGCGCACGGTTGCCGAGCTAACCTCCAGACCGTAGTCCTCCAAAATCATGCGTGAAGACACCGGTTCATGGAACCGGATATAGCGATCTACAATCTCTTTGAGGATCAAGCGTTGGCGCTCAGGAAGATCCATCATTGCTCGTTAGCACTCTCCATATTGATCTGCTAATGGTAGTGGCAACGGACGTAGGTGTCAATGCTGAGCGAAGTGGGACAATGCAGCGTTTGGCTAAGCGCCGCAGCACTTCTTGTATTTCTTGCCCGACCCACACGGGCAAGGCTCATTCCTCCCCGGTTCTTTGGTGGCAGCACGGGTCCTGGATGATCCGGGAGCACGCGGAGCGGCAGTTGACGACACATTGGGAGCCATGTTCGACGGATGTACATATTGAAGCTTTCGTTCCTGTCGAGTAGGAGTCTGCTGCCCGGAGATGGTGAGTCGGGGATTGAGCAGAGATTTACACGTCTTCTCGGCTGCTCGGGTCAGCATGTCTTGGAACAAGGAGAACGATTCGCGCTTGAATGCAACCAGGGGATCAGTTCCTCCGAAGGCGGCCCAACCGATGCCGCTCTTGAGGTCATCAAGTGTGTACAAGTGTGTGCGCCAGGCCTCGTCGATGGTGTGCAGAATGATATACCGCGCCAGCAACGGGAATGGTTTCCCAAGACGTGCCTTCTGATTGGCCAACGCCGCCTCTAAATGGGTTCGGGCGATCTCGATCAAGTCGGCGGACGAATGCCCAATCAGCTCGGACTCGCGGATCGAGCCGAAAAACGACAGCTCCTGAGCGAGGCCGTGCAGGTTCCATTCATCCTGAGGCGTCGAGGCAACGACATATGCGGACACGAGGTTGCTCGAAATCTCGTCATATAGCTGATCCATGTACTGATCCAGATCGGCTTCGAGTTGTGGAGCCAGCTCCTCGACTTGATCACGGGGAGGAAGCAAGAAGCGATCGCGTACAGCATAGATGGCTTCCCTCTGTCGCGAGAGCACGAGATCGTATTCCAGGAGCCGCTTTCGAATCTCGAAATTGCGGCCTTCCACGCGTTTCTGGGCTCGGCGGATGGCTCCGCTAAGCAAGTTGTGCTCGATAGCTTCGCCTTCTTCCAATCCGATTCGATCCATTAGAGGACCGATCCGATCGCCGCCAAAAATGCGGAGCAGATCGTCCTCCATCGATAGATAGAACTGGGATGATCCAGGATCGCCCTGCCGTCCGGCTCGTCCGAGCAATTGATTGTCGATGCGGCGTGATTCGTGGCGTTGGCAGCCAATGACGTGCAGTCCGCCTATGTCAGCGACTCCCTCGCCCAGCTTGATGTCCGTACCACGGCCTGCCATGTTGGTGGCCACGGTGATGGCGTGGCTCTGACCTGCTTGAGCGATAATCTCGGCTTCGTGTTCGTGGAACTTGGCGTTAAGCACGTGATGATCAAGCTTCCGTTTTTTCAGCAGGTCAGACAGGTATTCGGATTTCTCGATGGAGTTGGTTCCGATCAATACCGGGCGACCACCCTGATGCATGCTGGCGATTTCATCAGTGATTGCTTCAAATTTCGCCTTTTGAGTGCGGAAGATTCTATCCGGTTTGGCTTCCCTTTGAAGGGGTTTGTTGGTCGGGATGACCAATACAGGAAGGGCGTAGATCTGCTTGAATTCATCTTCTTCTGTCTTAGCCGTTCCCGTCATTCCGCTCAGGCCCTTGTAGAGCTGGAAGTAGTGCTGCAGCGTAATCTGCGCCATCGTTTGCGATTCACGCTGAACCTTCAGGCCTTCCTTGGCTTCGATCGCTTGATGCAGTCCATCGGAATATCGCCGGTCAGGCATGAGGCGGCCAGTGAAGTCGTCTACGATCATGACGCGTTCGTCCTTGACGATGTACTGCTGTTCCTTCTTGAAGAAATGTAGAGCCCGGAGAGCCGTCTCGATGTGATGAAGCGTCTCGGTATGTTCGGGTGTGAAGATGTTCTCGATGGACAGAGCGTTTTCTGCCCGGTGGATTCCCTCATCTGTGAGCGTCAATCGACGGGATTCCTCGTCCATCTCAAAATCTTCATCACGGCGGAACCGTTTGGCCAGCATGGCAAATTTGCGATACCGATCGAGCGCCTCGGCAGCCGACGCGGAAATAATAAGAGGAGTGCGAGCCTCGTCAATCAAGATGTTGTCGATCTCATCGATGATGGCAAAATCCAGTGGTCCTTGTACCTTCTGATCGAACGAATGAACCATGTTGTCACGCAGGTAGTCGAATCCGAACTGATTGTTGGTTCCGAAGGTGATATCAGCCTGATAGGCGGGCTGGCGTTCCACGGGTGACATGCCATCTTGAAGCAAGCCCACTGTCAACCCGAGAAATTCGTAAATTGGCCCCATCCATTCCCTGTCACGACGTGCCAGGTAATCGTTGACAGTGATCACGTGGACCTTGCCACACAAGGCATTGAGCGTGGCCGGCAGGGTGGCGACCAGGGTTTTCCCCTCACCTGTGTGCATCTCCGCGATCTTCCGATCATCCAATGCGAATCCGCCCACGATTTGCACATCGAACGGTCGTAGCCCGATCGTTCGCATGGCAACCTCACGAACGACGGCATAAACCGCAGCCCGGAGAGAAGACTTGGAGGAACCCTCCGCGAGTTGCTGCTTGAATTCGGCTGCCTTAGCACGAAGAGCGTCGTCGGACAACGCCGCTATGTCATCTGATAATGCATTAACGGCGCGCAGCTCCTTCTCGTACTTCTTGAGTAGCTGGCTGTTTGTTTGCCCAAGCATGCGTTCTATTGCGTGTCGAAAGGTGTCAATGGCCATGTGGAATCACGCGGTCAGTATAGGAACGGCAATCCGTGCTTTCAAGGAGAGGAGGGTTCAGGGAGAGCGTGTAGGTTCTCGAGGATGGTTGCCCTTTCATAGCCCAGCTTCTCGATTTTGCTCCGTAGTTCGCTGTATCTGGCAGCGGTGATGGCGTCACCCTCAGCATCGATGGCTGCGCGTGCCCTTGTCAACAGCCTCTCGATGACGGCAAGTCCCTTCTCGTAGGTGGAGTGTGCATCATCAAATCTCTGCAGGGATTCATACACC
>JAGLYB010000089.1 GCA_023132545.1 Candidatus Bipolaricaulota bacterium | reverse complement strand
GCTCCCCCCCCCCCCCCCCCGAGCATAGCGTGAGGTCTTTAAGTGAATTGTCGAATCTCGACGATTCCCCTTTTCTGTTGACAACCACATGGGCAGCGGATGGTGACAATCGGAGAGCAGGAGGTTCGAGATTGCGATATCTGAGCTACTTCTGGAATTTAGATCAGTTCTACAAATGATCGCTTACCGACTTGCAGCAGCATCGGTGGGGCAAACGGGATATCGATATCGGGAGACGACACGCGCTCGTCGTTGATCTTGACACCGCCTTGCTGGATCATGCGTTTGCCTTCGCCTCGGCTCGACAGGAGCCCGGATGCCGCCAGAAGGTCAATGACCCAGATCGAGCCGTCTTCCTTGAGCAAAGTACGATCTAGACTCACCTGCGCGACTTCAGTTGGACGCTCGTGCCGAATGTGAATGCGGTCGAATTCCTCTTCCGCCGCTATTGCTTCGCCCTCGGAGTGATACATCGTCACCAACTGGCGAGCCAGCATTCGCTTGGCATCACGCGGGGGGAGTTCTGCAACGGTTTCCGGTTCGATATCAGTCAGGAAGATGAAATAGCTGCGAATGAGAGCGTCGGGGATACTCAGTATTTTGCCATACATCTCGGATGCCGGCTCATTGAGTCCCACGTAGTTGCCGATGGTTTGGCTCATGGCTCGTTCTCCATCGATACCGATCAACAACGGCACAGTCAGCACGACCTGTGCTTCCTGACCATACTCTCGTTGGATGTCACGCCCGACCAGCAGATTGAACAGCTGATCTGCGCCTCCAAGTTCGACGTCGGCTTCGATAGCCACTGAGTCGTAGGCTTGCGTAAGCGGATACAAAAACTCCAACACACTGATGGAACGTCCTTCAGCGTAGCGTTTGGAGAAGTCGTCACGCTCCAGCATGCGAGCCACCGTGTACTTCGAAGTGAGATTGATGATGTCTTCTAGGTTGAGTGGGCCTAGCCATTCGGAGTTGTAGCGCACCTCGGTTCGCTCGGGATTGAGTATCTTGAAGGCCTGTTCCTGATAGGTCTCAATGTTCTTCTTGATATCAGCTTCCGACATGAGACCGCGCGTGGAGGCACGTCCCGATGGATCTCCGATGCGACGTGTAAAATCTCCGACGATGAGCACACCCGTATGGCCCAGATCCTGAAATTGCCGCATCTTCCGAAGCGGAATAGAATGGCCGAGCGTGAGGTGCGGAGCGGACGGGTCAATGCCCAGCTTGATCCTTAGAGGCACACCTGTCTTCTCAGAGTTCTCAAGCTTTGCAATCAACTCCTCGCGAGGGACGAGCGTATCAACTCCGATACTAAGCTGTTCGTCTACCAGTCTTGCGAACCGTTCGCTCATTAAGCCCCCTAAGTTCGCACTACAGAGACAATGCGATCGTCTTCGTCCAGATTCATCAGGCGAACACCTCTTGCATAGCGCCGGTAGATATTGATGTCTCCGGCTATAATCCGAATCACCTTCTGTTCGGTTGTAATGATGAGTTCATCCTGATCCGAAACGATACCAATCGATACGAGGTCTCCGGAATCTGCGTCCAACTTGATACCTTGCACACCCTTGCCCCCACGACCCTGGATCGGGAAATCATCAAGAGAGACGCGCTTGCCATACCCTCGGCTCGTCACCATCAGAAGCTTCTTCTCCATCGTGATATCACGATCCAGGCAAGCCATACCGATCACACTGTCTTCAGCATCAAGGCGAATGCCGATGACACCCTTGGACGGCCGTTTGGTGAGCCTTACTTCGTCTTCGCGGAATCGAATCGACTGGCCGTTCTTGGTGGCCAGGATCAGTTCACCGCCGCCCTCGCTCGAAACCACTTCAATCAAGCAATCTTCATCGACGGCGTTAAGCGCATTGATCCCATTCGCATACACGTTGG
>JAGLYB010000088.1 GCA_023132545.1 Candidatus Bipolaricaulota bacterium | reverse complement strand
GGTTCATCGCATTCCGGACAGATCGTCAGAAGGTTCGACAGATTGATCGTTCCTTCGCGTCGAACGATGCCGGGTTGACGTAGGTTCTGTGTCGCTCGCTGATGCTTGGTGATCATATGCACGTTCTCGACAATGGCACGGCCACGCTCAGGATGCACGGCGAGTACACGACCGATCTTCCCTCGGTCGTTCCCCGCAATCACCTGGACTCGATCACCTTTTTTTACCTTTTTCATGACCGCTATCTCCTATAGGACCTCTGGTGCGAGCGAAAGGATCCTCATCATCTTCTTGTCTCGCAGTTCACGCGCTACCGGACCGAACACGCGCGTACCGATGGGCTCCCCCGCAGGGTTGATCAACACGATCGCGTTGTCATCGAATCGAACGACCGTCCCGTCCTTGCGTCGATACGGTCGCCGTGTGCGCACGATCACGCCTCGCACGATTTCACCCTTCTCGATATCGCTCGTAGGCAACCGCTTTCTCACCGAAGCAACAACGATGTCTCCGATCACGCCCTCGCCCCGGTTGGATGGCCCCAGCACGTTGATGCAACGAACGAGCTTGGCACCGGAGTTGTCAGCCACTTTGAGCATCGTTTGCATCTGGATCATGGCTACACCTCCGCTTTCTCAAGAACTTCGATCAACCGCCACCGTTTCAGGCGACTCAACGGACGACATTCTTCGATCTTCACGAGGTCGCCGATTCCGGCCGTCTCCTGAGGATCATGCGCATGGAACTTGACGTGACGGCTGATATGCTTGCGGTACTTCTTATGCAGCGTTCGTTCTTCCACCCGCACGACAATCGTCTGCGCCATTTTGTCACTGACAACATGTCCAATCTTTATTTTCTTCATGAGTCGCTGGCCCCCAGCGTGCGCTCTGAGATAATGGTCATCACACGCGCAATGTCCTTTCGCGTCTTCGTCAGCTCCGCACTGTTGTCGAGCTCTCCGGACGCGCGCTGGAATCGCAAATTAAAGAGCTTGCGCTTGAGCTCCATTTCTCTCTGCACAAGCTCATCAGCCGTCAACTCGCGCAATTCCACAGCCTTCATACCTCTCCTCCAAGAACAATTCGCTGTTTCAGTTTCGTCCGAATGGGCAGCTTGTGGCTGACCAATTCGTGAACTCGCTTGGCTTGCAGTTCACCCAGACCGGAGATTTCAAACAGAATCGTTCCCGGTCGAACGACAGCAACCCAATGATCCACTGGGCCTTTGCCCTTTCCCATTCGCGCTTCAGCCGGGTGCTTGGTGATCGGCTTGTCCGGGAAGATGCGAATCCAAACGCGTGCGCCACGCTGCGTAGTTCGAGCAATGGTCGTTCGGCAGGCCTCGATTTGCGCGCCCGTGATCCAAGCGGCGTCCAACGACTGGATACCGTAATCGCCAAACTCAATGAATGCCCCTCGACTAGCTTTGCCTCGCCGTTTCCCTCGAAAGGTCTTCCGATGTTTGGTCCGTTTCGGGAATAGAAGTGCCATGTTAGTTCCCCTCTTCCCGCTGGCTCTTGCGCGGATGCTCTCCGCGGAAGATCCACACCTTGACGCCAATGTTTCCGTACTTCGTACGTGCTTCCACCAAACCGTAGTCAATGTCGGCTCGGATTGTCTGAAGAGGAATACGCCCTTCCTTCATGGTGATGGAACGTGCGATATCCGCACCATTCAATCGGCCGCTCACCTTGAACTTCACTCCACCGGCACCAGCGCCCATCACGCGTCGCATTGCTTCCTTCATGGCTCGTGCGGGAGCAGTACGGTTCTCGATCTGAATGGCTAAGTCCTGGGCAACCAGCCGGGCTTCTAGGTCAGGACGTTCGATCTCTTGGATCGACACCTTAACATGGCGCCCGGTTAGATCTTCCAATGCAGCCTGCAGAATCTCGATCTCAGAGCCGCCGCGGCCAATAATAATGCCGGGGCGGGCTGATCGAATCAGAATCGAAACGCGATCCTCTTTGGATCGCTCGATGTTGATCTCAGAGACTGAGGCGCGGCGATATCGTTCAGTAACCAGGTCGCGAATGTGCTTGTCCTCAGCTATATACTCCGGGGCCAGTGCGGGGTTATACCAATTGGAAACCCATTTTCGGTTGACCCCAATGCGAAAACCCAGTGGATGGATCTTCTGGCCCATTATTC
>JAGLYB010000087.1 GCA_023132545.1 Candidatus Bipolaricaulota bacterium | reverse complement strand
GGACTCTCCGCTGAAGAAGTTCTGCGGCGGCTGGAGGAGGGAGATTGCCAGATACATAGCACGTTCCGCTATGGTTTGGCGAAGGGATTGAGCAGGTATCTGGCGAGTCTCGGATCGGTCTTCGGGGAAGTGTACGTTTACGGTAGCTCGATCAAAGAATCCGCAAATCCCGCTTCGGATATTGATGTAATTGTTGTGGTTGAAAGGAGACGGGACGAGATCGCGAATCTTCTCAAGCGAGTTGATCTTTCGCTAACAGCTCACTATCGAAAGCTGATTGGCCTAAAGCGGAATCCGATCTCGCTCCTTGATATCCATGTTATCGACAGAACAGAACAGGCCGAACGCTCTGGCTATGGTGCGGTGATTGACGGACTACACACCCGCCCCATCTGCCTATGGCGTTCCGATCCTGCAACGACGGGGGCTTCCCGAAAGGGAAGTCCCCGGCGGTCAATGCATGTGCGCTGATTGGCGTCGATTTCTACTGAACATTAATGAAGAACTGTTTCATCTCCGTCGGTGTGTAGGGATCGAACTGAACAATGCTTAGTACATCGATGTGTGTCTGGCTTCCGGGATTGACACAGCGCGTCACTCCGATGTCCGTCTTGTAGTCTCCAAGAACAACGGCCTCGTGGCAATGTCCGCACAATGCGAGATAAGGCTGAGCACGTTCGATAAACCTTCGGATTTCACTACTCCCAATGTGATCAGGCAAACGGACAAAGTCGTAGCTGCCTTGTGGGGCGATCTGGTCAAGCGGCGTGTTGTAGGGAGGCGCGTGGAACAGGTGGATTGTATGTGCCGGATCATAGTCGAACTTCGTGCTGGGCTCCCACTTGGCCAGATAGGCGGAGAAGTCGGCAAGATCCTCTTCAATCGTTGAATCAAAGGGTGGCTTCACGGTTCGGATTCCCGATGAGTCGATGTCCAAGAGCGACTCCATGCCAGGAGGCATAAGTCCGACACGGTTCTCGTGTTTGACCCAGTCCATCAGTAGGCCGCCTCCAATGGGAACATAGGGATAGCCTGCGACGAACAATCTTGGGACTTCGTTGGGGAAGAAGGTTCGAATCTGTTTCGCATTGCGAAACTCGACCATCCTGTGGTTCAGTAAATGGAAATTGCGAGTTACATCATCGAATTCTTGAAGCATCGGTTCATTTGCACGGCGATCATCGTTTCCCATAATCGCGTAGACGTGAGTTTGTCGGTGGCTGCTCAGGAACACTTCAAACATCGGAATGAAGACATCAGCGAAAAACGCACGCTGATGGTCAAGCCCTTCCTCAATGCCTACAATGGAGATGTCCGTGGGTTCGTTCATACCGGGAGCCAGATCACCTGAGATGAAGACTGACGAGATCTTCCACAGATCTACGATCCGCAACAGAAGTTCGTATAATTGGCTATTGCCATGAAGATCTGTAACTGCGACGGCATTCATCATCTGGCAGAAGAGTATCTCGCCTCGAACGTACGAGCAAGGTCTCATCTGGGTGTTTGCTGCGCACGGACATGTAGTGTAATCCATAAGATAGAGGAGGATAACATGACGAGAACAGGTTCAAAACCAAGTGTCTATCAAACGGTTGTTCGGCAGTTCGATCGAGCGGCCGATTGCATGGGATTGGATCCATCGATTCGTAAGATTCTTGCTGTTCCCATGAACGAAGTCGTCATCAATTTCCCGGTCAAGATGGATGACGGAGGCATCGAGATGTTCACTGGATATCGCGTGCAGCACAACGATGCGCTGGGTCCGTTCAAAGGGGGCCTTCGCTTCCATCCAGCCGTTGAGATTAATGAAGTGCGTGCCCTGGCCACGTGGATGACGTGGAAGTCAGCCATTGTCGATATCCCATTTGGAGGCGCCAAGGGCGGTATTCAGTGTGATCCCAGCCTCTATTCCGAATCGGAAATCGAGCGCATCACGCGGCGATTTGCTTTCTCATTGGGCAGCAACATCGGCCCCGAATACGACATCCCTGCTCCCGACGTCAACACCAATGCACAGACGATGGCCTGGATTCTCGATACCTACCTTTCCACGCTTTCACCAGGAGAACGCCACCGCGCCGTGCATGTGGTGAGACAGGCAAGCCAGTGGAAGCCGGTGGCAGTATTGGCCGCGATAAGGCCACTGGGCAGGGTGTGGTGTACTGCATTGAACGATGGGCTGAGGATCATTCATTCAATCTATCGAATGCGACCTACTTCGTCCAGGGATTCGGGAATGTCGGATCATGGACAGCACGGCTAATGAAGCCGTTTGGTTCCAAGCTTGTCGCCGCTGAAGACCATACTGGAGCCATTGCCAATCCAGCAGGCATCGATGCCGATGAATTGGCAACCTATGTCGCGAAACATGTGGGCGTTGCCGGGTTCCCGGATGCAGAGGCCGTCGATCATGAGGCCTTCCTGCGTACGGTTGCCGATATCTTCGTCCCCGCTGCCTTGGAGAATCAGCTTACTGCAGAGACTGCCCCCTGGCTTGATTCCCAAGTGAAGCTTGTTGCCGAGGGAGCCAACGGACCGACGGATCTTGAAGGCGATCGCATCTTGGCGGAAATGGGTATCGATACCCTTCCTGACATTCTGTGCAATGCTGGAGGCGTTGTGGTCAGCTACTTCGAGTGGCTGCAAAACAAGCGGTCCGAGTTCTGGGAGCTGGAAGAAGTTGATGGCAAGCTGTCCAAGAGGATCATGGGCGGCTATGACCGAGTTCGAGCGGCAGTGGACGAATACGATGTCGATTGGCGGACAGCCGCCTACATCGTAGCGTTGAAGCGGCTGGCCCGACTCTACAAACGTCGAGGCATCTTCCCATAGATGATGAGAGCAAGAGGATGCGAACAGAGGATTCACCCATGAATTCTCTGTTCGCAGCACACACAGCGGAACACATCCTGAACGCCGTCATGCAGCGGGATTTCGGCACCGGACGCAGCATAGAGGCCCACTTCGGAACGAAGAAATCGAAATGCGACTACGTTGTCGATCATCCGCTTTCTGATGATGACTTGCGCAAGATCGAAGCCGCTGTCAACACGGAGATCGGAGCCAATCATCCAGTGACGACGTTCGAGATCTTGCGTGAAGAAGCAGATGCCAACTACGACATGGGCAAGGTGCCCGATTCGGCTCAGACCATCCGTATCGTGCAGATTGGGGATCTGGATGTCATTCCGTGTGCCGGAGAGCACGTGCAGCATACCGCACAGATCGGACGATTCGTCATTCGTAGCGCGGACATGAAGGACGAGAGAACAGTTCGGATTCGGTTCTCCCTGAAGCAGTAAATGAAAAGACAAGACCCATCTCTCGCAAAGTCGGCGAACTGACGGCTTCGCGCATCAGTTCGTTGGAGTTTGGCACGGTGTGCCAAACGTCCAGCTTGGTGACGCAAAGGGAGACTATGATGAGTTGGCTTCTCTCTGCGATCTTTGTGGCTTGAGGGAGTGCGTACTGCCGCATGCGGCAGTACGTCGGAGTTTGACTTGGCAACCGCGAACTGCTCTGAGCAGTTCGGGAGGGTTGCCAAACATCCGGGTTGGCTGACAGCAAGCGCTTGATGACGGGCGAGAGAAGAGGCTTATGCATCTCGGAAGGACGTAAAGGATGCCAAGAAAAGCGTTGAGGTGGGGTAGGATACAGCCATGAAGATTCTCAGCTTCGATATCGAGATCTCGGATGTGTTCGAGTTGGCTCCACACGAGGACATGGAGACCTACGCACCGTTCCACATCTCGGTGGCGGCAACGGCGATTCATGGTGGAGAGGAAAAGCTGTGGTATTCAGAGGATGCCGAGGGCACTCCTGCGTTGAACTTGACCCAACAGCGCGCACATGAACTGCTGGAATATCTCTCCAAGATGCAGGACGAGGGGTTCATGGTTTGCGCATGGAATGGGTTGGGCTTTGACCTGAAATGGATTGGCCATCAAGCAGAGGACGTGAAGCTGGCTGCTCAAATCGCGCTCAAGAGCTACGATCCCATGTTCCAGTTCTTCAACCAGAAAGGCTTTCCCGTCGGGCTCGCCAAGGTAGCCGCCGGAATGGGTATTGGGCAAGAGAAGCTGATGGACGGCGCCGATGCGCCGGTGGAATGGCGTGCAGGTAATTACGAGCGCGTGATGAAATACGTCGTTGGCGATTGCCAGATGACCAACCTGATTGTTCGCGCCATTCAGGAAGCCGGGGAAGTCAGATGGCTGACAAACAAAGGATCCATTAGTGCAGAGCCGGTGGAACGCCTCAAACCCGTCGAAGAAGTCATCGGTGATCCCGAGCCGGATCAGTC
>JAGLYB010000086.1 GCA_023132545.1 Candidatus Bipolaricaulota bacterium | reverse complement strand
CGACAAACTGCACGACGTCCAACGAACGCCGCACTCTACAATGAACTGTGCTACAAAACAAACGTCATCTGCCACGTTCTGGAGTTATTGTTCGCCCCAAACTCGTGCCAAATGGTCGTCGGGCAACCGCTCCGTGAACAGGCTCACAACCACCATCGCAACGAGGCTGACAAGGAGGCCGGGTATGAAGCCGTGCACTCCGTAGGGCGAGCCGAGGCCGATCCAAATAAGAGCCGAGGCAAGCCCTCCTCCCATTGACGCCAATACACCCCAACGTGTGGCTCGCTTCCAATACAGCCCGAACAACATCGGCCACAGACATGTCGAAGCAATGGCCGCCCAAGAGAAGGCCATTAGCACAAGTACAAGAGCAGGCGGTCGGAGGGCAATAGCCAGGCTAACTGCCCCCACTAATGCGCTGACGAGGCGGCTATATCGCACAACCTGCCGCTCTGTGATTTCGCGGCCCAGTCCCTTCTGGACGACGTCGCGAACCACGGCCCCTGATGTGATGATCAAGACGGAGGCAAATGTGGACATACCCGCCGCGACAACTCCGGCCAGGAAGATGGCGCCACCCCAAGGCGAGAGCACGGCTTTGGTCAAGGTGGGAATGGCCATGTCCGCATTAGTAAGCTCAGGATGCAGCACACGGGCAATGGCCCCGTTCAAGAATGGGAGAACAGCCATGCTCCCTCCGATGGTGGCCACCACCGTTCCCACGCGAAGCACGGATACTGACTTGATGGAGTAGAAGCGCACCATCAGTTGCGGCATCCCCCAGACCCCGAAACTGACGATCATGCCGTACGAAATCAGACCGGCCCAGCCCCACTCCCCAGGTGTATTCACCAACCCAGGATCCATTGCCTGCAACGCAACATTGGCGGCAGTTAGTCCGCCAACTGCCTTGAGGGCGGCGACTGTAAGCAGAATGAGCCCGAGACCCATGATCCAGGCCTGGAAGAATCCGGTCCACACAACGGCCAGGTATCCTCCGAGAGACACATAAAGGATGATGATGGCGCCCGAGAGCAGCACAGCCCAGATATAGGGAATTCCCATCAGCCCTTCGAACGCATGTCCCATGCCCTTGAGGATGCTAACGTTGTAGATGATGAGAAACAGGGTGATCACCAGTGCAGCGAACACGCGCGCCTCTTTCGCCTTGAACCGCTCCGCGATAAATCCGGGCACGGTCATGGTTCCCAATCGCGCGGTGAACAAGCGAATTCTCCGTCCCAGGATCATCCAGACGAGGGCAATTCCAACCAACACGTTCGAGGCCGCGATCCAAATCGTGGACATGCCGAACCGATAGCCAAAGCCGCCGCCGCCAATAATCACCACGGACGAGAAATAGGCGGCGACAAAGGACAGGGACGTAACCCAGGGGCCGACGCTCCGTCCTCCCAAGTAGAAGTCTTCCGAATTCCGCATGCGTCTGGACGCGATCATTCCGATGCCGACCAACAGCATCATGTACAGGGACAAGACCAAGATATAGATTCCGATGTCGCTCATCCATCCTCCCCTTTGCGGAATCCGACAATCGACCAGACAATTACCATGAGAATAGTTCCTCCGATAACGATCCACGCGGAAAACGTCAACCAAGGCGTTTGAAATGGACCCATGACCCTCCCCTTTTGAACCCAGCTGAGAATAGATGGACGTGGAAGCTCAGTCAACTTGGCTCGTGACTCCGATGACGAGTCTCAGGCATCCGATTGACGTCGCTCGTCAGCTGAACGAATATGACGCCTGGTTTGGAGCCAAGCCCGGGGGTGGAACGTGAGGCGGTCTGTCGAAGTCGTCACAACGCGAGGAATCTTCAAGACATGGTGGCCGCTGGCCGCCAGTTGGATTCTGATGGCGCTGGAACTGCCCGTTATGAACATCGTCATCACGCGACTCGTCCATCCCGAAATCCACCTCGCCGCCTATGGGAGCCTGGTCTTCCCCCTCGCCTTGCTGATTGAAGCCCCCATCATCATGTTGTTGGCCGCGTCCACTGCCTTGTGTTCAGATTGGGAGTCCTATCGCAAAGTCCGGCGTTTCACGCACATTCTGAGTGCCGTGTTAACCGGCATCCACGCGCTGGTTGCGTTTACCCCCATTTACGGACTGATTGCCAGGGATATTCTGTCGGCCCCGGAAGAGATCATCGGACCGGCACGCATCGGAATGATGATTACCCTCCCCTGGACCTGGGCCATTGCCTACCGGCGCTTCAACCAGGGTGTCCTCATTCGATTCGGGCACTCGCTTGCCGTCGGATTGGGAACCCTCGTTCGCCTGCTTGCTGACTGTGGCGTTTTGGCGATCGGATATTTCGTCGGCACCATTCAGGGAACGGCAGTCGCCACGGCAGCCATTATTGCCGGTGTGCTTTTCGAGGCTCTTTATGTGGGACTACGTGTACGTCCGGTGCTTCGAAATCAGCTGCTCAAAGTGTCCCCAAACTATGAACCGTTTTCCTACCGTTCGTTCTTAAAGTTCTATATTCCGCTTTCGCTAACCTCGCTGATCTTCCTCGGTGCCAGACCCATCTTCACTGCTGGAATCGGCCGTATGCTCGATCCACTTAACTCGCTTGCGGTGTTGCCAGTCATCACCAGCTTGACGTTCTTGTTCCGAGCCGGGGGTATCGCCTATTCGGAGGTCGTCATTGCCACGATGGGAAAGACCGGGGCCTATCCTGCATTGCGCAAGTTTACCCTCGGGCTGATGGGGGTCATGACCGCGGGCATTCTCCTCATCGCCGCCACGCCGTTGGGAGCCATCTGGTTCGGCCGTATCACGGGGTTATCCCCTAACCTGCTGTCGCTGGCTCGCACCGGTTTGTGGTTCGCTCTTCTGCTGCCCGGTCTGGGTGCGCTTCAGAGCTGGTTCCAAGGCATTGTCATGCATCACAAACGAACGAACGCCATCACCGAGGCCGTCATCCTGTATCTCGTCGTCACCGTGTCCATCCTGTTTGCGGGAGTCGCTTGGGGACAGGTGCGCGGCATCTACGTAGCCCTGTTCGCGATGACAGTTGGAGAAATCGTTCGGACGGGATGGTTGGCGTGGCGTAGCCGAAAGGCTCGGCAAGCTTTGAAGATCGAAGCCGGTCTTGTGAGCTAGTTCCGTCCTTCGTCAATCGCTCGAAGAACGCGATCAGCGACGTCTTGGATCGAGCCCTCGGCAGAAATGGTCCCGTAGTCGCCCGTGGGCGTGATGTCGCGTCCTCTTCTCGCATGATCCCTTCGACCGAGGACTTGCAACCGTTCGTCTCGAACCTCGTTGGGGGCCTCAAACCATAGGATCAAGTCGTAAAGCGATCGATCAACATAAGGGGAACTGGCCAACAGAGCACCCTCAATCAGCAACAGCTCTGTTCCCTTCTGCCGATGTTCGCGGATGAGCGCCTCAACCGCGTCTGATACGGCCGGATGAACGA
>JAGLYB010000085.1 GCA_023132545.1 Candidatus Bipolaricaulota bacterium | reverse complement strand
GAAGGTGATGGCCCAGAACTCGCCCTCGGACATCTCAATGACGCCAGTGACATAGCGCATGGCATTGGCCATGTGTGTGAGGGGGAGTCCTTTGCTGATCGTTCGCATGAATGCGGGCATGAACTCGACTGGGAAGTATATGCCCGCGAAGAACATCATCACCATGGCCAGTACATTGGCCAGGCTACTGGCGCTTGATGGACGCCGAACGAGCAACGCAATGATTGTTCCCATCCCCATGGTTCCCAATGTTGCACAGATTACGAAGATGACATAGCGGAGCCAATTCACATTGTACTGCAGGCCAAAGACGGCTATGCCGACACCCAGCGTGATGAGCGTGGAGACGAAGACGATCGCCATGCGGATCATAATGATGGCCGAGAGTAGGGCAATCGGACGCATGGGAGTTACGATGAGCCGATCAAGGATGTTGCGCTCCTTCATGCTTGTGAGATGACCTGAGACAGCAAACAGACCAGCTGAGAGAATGGTGAATGCTAGAATTCCGGGCAAGACGAGGTTGTACCACCCAATGGATTGGATCTCGCCTACGCTGATTTCCTCGATCGGAAGGGATCGAGTTACGTTCTGTCTCCGCAAGTTGAATTCAGTGGTGATCCCCCTGGAGACTTGCTCGAACGCGAAGTTCTCTTGAATCCGATTGGCGTCATAGAAGAAGTGCAATGCAATCCCGTCCCACACCAAGCCGAAATCGATGTTTCTGTCGGAGATAGCCGTCTCCAATTCAACTTGAGACTCAAAGAATGTTAGGTGCATCGCCCCCGCATCTTCAATCGTTTGTCGAAGCAGCGATGCGTCACGCCGCGCCGCTGCGCTTTGTGATGCATCACCCTGCGACACGAGCAGAATTCCCAAGCTGGCCTGATCCACGTCTCCGATATCGCCCATGAGGAATCCAAAGATCAGAATGTAGATCAATGGAAATAATAATGTGAAGAACATTGCCATCCGGTCGCGTGAGAAGATCCTCAACTCGGAAACGAGCAGTGTGCGTAATTCCCTCATCGTTCCACATCCCATTTCAACCTGCGACTCGTCACCAGGCTCGAAAGAAGAATCCAAAGAAGCGGCACGATGATGATCCAAATTGGCGGCATGAGGGTACTGTTCTGTACGCCAACGCTACGCCTGAGCCCCTCCAACAAGTAGGTAACTGGGTTGAGATAGACAATGACCATGATGACGGCAGGCAGTCCGCTGGTTGGGAAGAACATGCCACTGAGAAACATCATCGGCATGTTGAGAATATTGGCAGTCGCCATACCTCCATTGGCCGTTCTGGCCAGCGATGCAATTAGGAAGCCAAATGCCATGAACGTGGTTGCCGCCAATACCAACAAGGCGACTGACTCAAGAGAAGCGAAGCTGATGGTGGCACCAAAGACATAGACCCCCAGCAAGTAGAGCAATGCGAACTGAACGACACACAATGTGAGATGGCCCAGTCCGAAGCCGGCGAGATAGCGCATAACGGATAGCGGTGTTACCCAATAGCGGCGCAAGACTTTGCGGTCACGATTAAACAAGATTGTCCCCGGGACACCGAACAATCCATTGACGAAGAACCCCATCAGAATAATGCCGGGAAGTAGAAAATTGACATACGGAGTCTCTTCGTCCTGCCTCCCGATCCAGTGCGCTTCGCTTGCGACGGCTCGATTCGGATCGAACTGCCCGGATTGGATCAGGATTCGGAGATCGATCTCCGTGAGGACCTGTTGGATGATCTGGGAGGCATACTCAGACGCTACGTTGGAGTCGCTCATGAATAGCTGCAGGCCACTCCCTGCGTCTATCTCGGCCGGAGCCTGTGCGAGCGCTGTCATGACTGCATCGTCGAATCCGTCGGGAATGACCAGAACGGCGGCCCGATGCCCTTGGCGGAGCTCTGTGAGCTCGGACTCCAGAAAAACCTCAAGATCAGCGTGCTCTTCTGAGGTGTGGAGGGAGAACAGGGGCTCTGTTGTATCATCTCCCGTTTGCGACATCTCGAAAAAAACGACTTCGATCATGCTTGAGAAGGTGCCTTCAGCCGACGTAGAACGCTCCTGGTTGATCAGTGTGATATCAAAGCTGATTTCTCCTTCATTTCCAATCTGGCCGAAGATTAGCGTTAGCACAGTTAGAAGGAATACCGGGAAGATAAGAAACCAGAACAGCGTCTCACGCTCGCGTAAGGCAGTCGCCAAGTGGGCTCTAGCGACAAACAGGATGTCCTTCACCCGCGTAGCCTCCTTCCGGTCAGTGTGAGGAAGACGTCCTCAAGATTGGGTTGCCGAACCGTTAGCTCATGGAACTTGATGTCATGCTCACGAGACCATGCGAACAAGGATTCCATCGTGTCTGTAAGGTGCTCGGTTTCCACAGTGACCATCATCTGATCGCTGCGAGCCGCCTTGCAGCACGCCTGTAATCGCTCCAGTGCCTGAGAAGGCACGTCTGCCCCATGAAACTCAATCATGGTTTCTTCTCCAAGATCGTCGGCGAGCGTCTTCGGCGTTCCCTGAGCGATAATCTTGCCGTAATCCATGATGCAAACCTCGTCGGACAGGATTTCGGCTTCCTCCATGTAGTGCGTAGTGAGAATGATCGTCTTACCACGAGCTTTCAGTCCAGACACGATATCCCAGATGTTGCGGCGCGCTTGCGGGTCGAGGCCGGTAGTTGGCTCGTCGAGGAAAATTAGATCGGGATCGTTGATCAGAGCAGCCCCAATGGCGAGCCGCTGCCTTTGGCCACCGGAGAGCGTTCGCACAAGTGCCTTGGATTTCTCCGTCAACGCCACCGTCTCCAGGATGTCGTTCACAGACAGGGCTTTCTCAAAGAACGAAGCGAACAAGGTCAGGATCTCACGCACCTTGAGATAGGGCTCGAACCCGCCATCCTGAAGAAGAACGCCCATTCGTTGCTTCACCGGCCGGGTGACTCTCTTCAAGCGTTCTCCGAAGACTTCAATCTCTCCGGAATCAGGTTCGCGAATACCCTCCAACATCTCCAGCGTCGTTGTCTTGCCGGCACCGTTGGGACCAAGAATGGTGAATACAGATGCATTCGGAACTGTGAACGAGATGCCGTCAACGGCACGTGTTTCACCATAGTGTTTTGTCAGTCCGCTGACCTTCATCATGAAGGCCCTCTTCGTAGAGGCACTCGTCATGGTTTCTCCCTTCGGTTTGGCTGCGTCTCATCGAACGTTTTTCTTAAGCCCCACTCTAACGCAAATTGTGCGCGATTCCCTAAAGCGAAACACTTTCAGCGACGAAAGCCGCCAGGGATTCTGCAATCCATGTTGGGCGGATTCCCGATGTTTCGATTTCTGCTTCTCTTGAAATACCGGTGAGCACCAGCAACGTATCCAAGTCGCTTCGGTTGCCCCCGAGAATGTCGGTTTCCAGTCGATCGCCAATCATGAGAATCTTGTTGGCTGTTGTCATGGCCTTGGCGGCTCTGTAGAAGGTGGTCTCCGGCTTTCCGACTGTGACATCGGGATCGAAACCCATGCCGCGTAGAGCTCCGACAATGGCGCCTGCTCCAGGCATTGGCCCCTCAGGAGTAGGATAGGTCCCATCTTGGTTTGTTGCTGCCAATTGAGCTC
>JAGLYB010000084.1 GCA_023132545.1 Candidatus Bipolaricaulota bacterium | reverse complement strand
CATCGTAGACAAGCTTGTTGCCCTTCTGAAGTCAGAGGTCAGCTAGAGACACACGGCATTCATAATTGAGGTAGTGGGGATTGCAGTTCCCCCAGTCACGGAAATGATCCCTTCATAGCATGTCCAGAGAACCGGATAAGGATAGGTGAGGGCGGTGCGTAACAATGGACTATCGATGAAAGCTGGCGAATCTCTTCGGCTGCGGAATTTCCCTATTACGTTCTTTGCCATCGCTCTTGGGTTGGCGGGCTTTTCCCTCGCCGTCCAGAAACTTGGAGGGGCAAACGGATTGGGCATCCTGCCGGCTCTTGAGATCCCGGCAACTGTGCTTGTTTATCTCACCATCCCGATGTTCGCCCTCACGGCTCTTGCCTACATCGCAAAGATGATCCGTTATCCCGGCACGGTGCGTGGGGAGTTCAATCATCCAGTTCGAATCAATTTCTTTCCCCTTGTCGCCAAGATCTTGCTTGTGTTGAGTGTCATCTATCTCGATCGAGATATGCGGATATCCTACTCTTTGTGGATCGTTGGAGCCTCCCTGCAATTCGTTGCATCAATTGCAATCATCTCGGTGTGGATTCGCCATACGCACTTCGCGATCGAGCAAATGACGCCAGCCTGGTTCATTCCCATTGTCGGTTCTCTCATCGTCCCGATCGCGGGTGTGCCGCATGGGTTCATCGAGATTTCCTGGTTCTTCTTTGCCGTCGGGCTGATATTCTGGATTGCTCTCTTCGTCATTGTGATGTACAGACTAGTTTTTCATCCTCCCATCCCGGACAAACTGCTCCCGACTTTGTTTATCCTCTTTGCTCCACCAGCCATTGCGTTCATCTCCTACTCCAAGCTCGCCGGACTGTCAGAGCATATTTCCGGGCCTGATGCGTTTGCTCGGATCTTGTACTACTTCTCGCTCTTCATGCTCATCCTCGTTCTCTTTCGGATCCAGGCGTTCGCAAGGATCAAGTTTTTTCTCTCATGGTGGGCATATTCCTTCCCTCTCGCAGCACAGGCACTGGCAACGGTGCTAATGCTTCACATGACACACCGTGCGTTCTACAGATACCTAGCACTGTTCGAAGTGGGATTGCTGGCGCTAGTCATTCTCATGTTAGTCATCCTCACAGGTATCGCGGTATCACGGGAGGAGATCTGTGTCGAAGAGTGAGAAGGCGGGAAGATAAAAGCAGAACAGCAAAGGAGACCTTCCTCGTGGGAATATAGGTCGGCCCAGCCGTCCGCGAGGCAGGGGATTCAGATTAGGCTAACTGTAGAAGCAGACCGAATACGTGGGCAGGGCACTACAGCAACCAGCCGAACCAAGATATCGCCTGTATCAGCCAACTTGTTCACAGTTTTGTCATCAATCCGTCAGAACTACCTCTCAATTCGCTCACCATTCTGCCACACATCTGACCATCCCTGCACACCTAGCGGAGGCATCATGCTCCCATCTTAGATGTGCAAGGAGATTCAAATGAACAAGATAAGGAACCTGATCGTAGGCTTAACAATCGTATCGCTCTTGGCAGTAGGTGTCGTTGCAGTGGCAGGCAACGGATTCGGAGCAAGTGCCAACTGGGAACCACAGCAGGCGGCAACCGGCGATTGCGATCTGCACGAGCGAGACGCTGATGGCGACGGCATTCTCAACTCGGAAGATCCTGACTGGACCCGCCCAATGGACGGCAGCGGTTATGGCGAACGCAAGGGCAATGCAGGGAACGGCCCGCTGGACGGTAGTGGCTTCGGAGCCCGCCAGGGCGGCGGCTTCGGGCAGGGAAGAGACGGCGGAAACTGTGACGGCGATTGTCTGTAGAACGATCTGAAACACGGGAGGGTGGTCAGCCACCCTCCCATTCCCGTTTAACGCGAGCCGCAAGCTCGTAAAGGAGACTTGATCATGAAGCGAATGAAACGAACACTAGTCGTTGGAACAACGATCGCAGTACTTG
>JAGLYB010000083.1 GCA_023132545.1 Candidatus Bipolaricaulota bacterium | reverse complement strand
CGAACCCCTATTCCCAGTGCTACCTGGCGATGCAGCCAACAGCCCCGACGTCATTGACGCGATTCTCGGCTTGCAAGCATTGGGCAAGACGCCAATCGCCGACGCCTTGGTGGCCGCGTCTAACGCACTGCTGGGATTGGAGGGCGAAAGCGCCATCGTACTCATTACAGATGGCGAAGAAACTTGTGGAGGAGATCCAACGATTGTGGCACATATGCTGGCGACGTTCGATCCTCCCATCAAACTGCATATCGTTGGTCTGGATGTCGGCTTTGACGTTCAGGAAAGACTTGCTGAAATCGCCGGAATCACGGGCGGACAATACTTCGCCGTCGGGGCAGCCGAAGATCTCTTTGCCGCCCTGTACACGGCAGTGGCTGCTCCGCAGCAGGAAGTATCAGCCATCCCCAGTGATTACGCATGCTATGGAGTCACCAACATCATCTACGGAACCGAAGGCGACGACGTTCTGTATGGTACGGCCGAGAACGACCTCATCCTGGGGTTGGGGGGAAATGACTTCCTGATCGGTCTTGACGGTGATGACGTACTCATCGGAGGCCCGGGAGACGACATTCTCGAAGGCGGCAATGGCAATGACCGTTTGGATGGCGGAACCGGCGATGACTTGCTGCTAGGCGGAACCGGCGATGACATCATCTGCGGTGGCCCAGGTAACGACTCGCTGGAAGGCGAAGCCGGCAATGATGTACTCGATGGCGGCGAAGGAGCCGACATGCTGCTTGGAGGACGAGGAAACGACATCCTCTACTCCGCCGATTGCGCTGACATCATGCTGGAAGGTCAGATCGTAACCGGAACGAGCAATCAGTGTTTGGGTTGTTCGCTACCTTGCCCGCCGGCACCGTTTTGCCCACCCGTCCCTGTATGCCAACCGGTCGAGTGCGCGCCCCTGCCGCCTGCTCCCATTGGGCCGGCATGTCCCCCGGTTGTGAAGACGATCAACGAAGGCCAATCGATTCAACTGCATGGAACCGTAGCGGACTCCGACTGCAACATCACCGACTATATGTGGCAGGCGTCTGCCGGGTTCTTCGATAACGCATTCTCATTGGACCCCATCTATACGGCTCCCATGATTGACGGCTGCGAGAACCTCGACGTAGAGGTCGTTCTAACGGCAGTGGACAGCTGTGGCGCATCGGCGTCCGACTCGTTCATCCTTCACGTTCTCAACGTAAACCACGTTCCTTTCTTGGAGCTTGGCGGACCGTTGATCGTCGATGAAGGAGGCACGCTGGTGCTCATGCCGGATGTCTATGATGCAGACGGCGATCCCTTGCTTTATCAGTGGGCAGTCAACGGAAATTGGGGCACCATCCAGGACGGCGTGTTTACCGCTCCCATGATCGATGCCTGCAACGGCGTGGAGATCCTCGTCACCCTTTCCGTGATGGATCCGTGCGGTGCCGTGGCTTGCGACTCGATCATCATCTGCGTCCGCAACGTGAATCAAGCCCCGATCGTCGACTTGGGCCCGGACTTCGCGCTCGACGAGGGCTCGGTCATTCAGCTCATGCCAGTGGTATCGGATCCTGAATGCGATCTACTGTATTACTGCTGGACCGTGACCAAGGGCTCGTTGGACAATCCAGCCAGCGCATTGCCGATGTTCAACGTCCCGCTGACCCAGTGCTGCAACGGCGAAACCCTCACCATCACACTGACAGTAACGGACCCTTGCGGACTGTCTGCGACCGATTCGGTCGTCGTGCAGGTGAACAACCTGAATG
>JAGLYB010000082.1 GCA_023132545.1 Candidatus Bipolaricaulota bacterium | reverse complement strand
GAGAGCCTTCGATCACAGATCGATGAATTGCCACTGACCATCAACACCGTTCGCGAGCAGAAGGAACTCATCGAGGCCTCGCAAGACGAAGCGTGGTGGCTGAACCCATCGGAGGCAGAACTTCACGCGCTCGTCGCACGACTCGCTCCCCTGATGAAGCATCGAACCATTGGAGCCAAGCCGTGGATGGAACTCCATCTCCAGGATATGACCGTCATCAAGGAGAAGATCGACCTCGGTGGTGATTTAGGAAGACTCAGTATTGCCGCGTACCGTGAGCGCGTTGAGAGCTTCATCCGCGATCTGGTGGATTCCCATCCAGTGCTAGCGAAGGTGCGTAACGGTGAAGAGCTGTCCAAAGATGAAATCCATCAGCTAGCCGCACTCTTAGAGTCAAGTGACTTACAGGTCACCGAGCAACGGCTACAAGAGATCTACGACAACCGAACCGCACGTTTCCTGCAGCTCCTTCGCCACATCCTTGGATTGGAGCATGTTTCCACGTGGGCAGAACAGGTCAGCGAGCGATTCGACGCCTTCATCGCCGCACATACCGATCTGACCAGCCTGCAGATCATCTTCCTGCGAACGCTTAATACCTTCATCCTTCAGCGTCGAAAGATTGAAAAACGCGATCTCGTCGATGCTCCATTCACCGGGCTCCATCCCAGCGGAATCCAAGGTCTGTTTACCGATGCCGAGATCGACGAAATCTTGGGATTGGCCAGAGAACTGGTTCGGGATGCCTGATTTGGGAAATGCGTAATGGAATCTCTGAATGTGGTAATAGCGACCTTGACATTACGTATTTAAGAAACCATACTAATCGCAGAATGAACACTCGACGTTACCACATTCTGACAATTCGCTACGTGTTTCGAGGAGCTGTTCGATGCACTCGTTGACACCCGTTTTTTTAGACGACATCTCATTCACAGCGAAACAGGCAAGCGCAATCCAAGCGATTGGCGAGTTCCGCGGGAAACAACTGCTCTACACCCAACAAACGCCACAGATCCTCGATGACTTGCGAACTGCAGCCATGATCGAGTCCGTGATCTCGTCAAACCGTCTGGAAGGCATCACAGCCGCTCCGGATCGAATCGAGGCATTGATGCTCAGGCCAACGATGGCTGTGGGTCGATCCGAAGAAGAGATCGCCGGTTACCGAGATGCGCTCGAAGAGCTTCATGGACATAGCGAGCGGTTCCCGGTCAATGAGAACACGCTCCTTCATTTTCACGACATGATCAATCGCTACACAGTTGAATTGGGTGGACGTTGGAAACGTGTGGACAACGTGATCTTGGAGCGATACGAGGACGGCACAGAGCGCGTTCGGTTCCGTCCGGTTCCAGCGGCTGAAACGGCTTCTGCAATTGCGCAATTCGTGCATTCATACGCCATGGCGATCCATCACGACCGACGGGAACCACTCATTGTCATCCCGCTGGCTATCTTAGATTTCCTGTGCATCCATCCGTTTGAGGACGGAAACGGTCGCTGTTCGCGACTGCTCATGCTGCTATTGCTCTATCACTTCGGCTATGAGGTGGGGCGCTACATCAGTTTGGAGCGCGTCATTGAGCAATCGAAGCAGACGTACTACGAAACCCTCGAAGCCAGCTCAAAGAATTGGCATCAGGGCAAGCATGATCCACATCCGTGGCTCAACTATAGCTGGGGCGTTCTGATCGCCGCATACAAGGAATTCGCAGATCGTGTCGGGACAATTCAAACCGCGCGAGGATCGAAGACTGAGCGGGTTCGATCAGCCGTCTTGCGACGATTGGGTGAATTCGCGATCTCCGATATTGAGCGGGATTGTCCAACCGTGAGCCGAGACATGATCCGCGTGGTGCTGAACCAGCTGCGAGACGAAGGTCTCGTCGAGCTTCGCGGCAAGGGACGTGGTGCGAAGTGGGAGAAGAAGGAGAAACGAGTGGGTAGAACCGAGTGAAAAGTGGGTAGTGGATAGTGAGTGGTGAGGCAAAAAGGAGAAGACAGTGAGTAGAGAAAAGCGAGTGGGTAGTGAGTAGTGAAGAGAAGGTGAAGCAAGTGGAGAGCGGGCAGGGCCAGTGGGTAGGGAGTAGTGAAAAGTGACAACCAGCGAGAACGAAAAATCAGAAGCCGTCATGAGCTATCGGGATCTTGTGGTCTGGCAGAAAGCAATGGCTCTCGTATCCGCCATCTACAAACTGACAGCTTCGTTCCCGGGCTCCGAGCGTTTCGGGCTCACATCGCAGATCCAGCGCGCCGCAGTGTCGGTTCCCAGCAATATCGCGGAGGGCCAAGGCCGTCTTTCGACCAAAGAATTCCGACAGTTCCTTGGCATAGCCCGCGGATCGTTGAAAGAGCTTGAAACGCAACTCCTCATCAGTATCGACCTTGCCTACGCAGGAGCAGAGGAAGTGGATGAGTGTCTCGGACTAGCAGACGAAGTTGGGCGGATGCTCAATGCGCTGATCAAGGCGCTGGAGAGAAAGAGCAGTGGGTAGTGCTGAGTGAATAGTGAGTAGAGACAATCCGAAAACGCGCGGGCAGATGCGTAGAAAGGAAT
>JAGLYB010000081.1 GCA_023132545.1 Candidatus Bipolaricaulota bacterium | reverse complement strand
TTTATCGCGACAATCCCTATCGAACAGTTCAGGATGCGTTGGTTTCGGGCAATACCCGTGTTGAGGCCAGCTTCCGTCCCTTCCTTCAAGCATTCGACAGACACGTCCCCGATAACATGTCGCTGGAAACCTATATCAACGAGCAGGTTCGTGCGGCGCAAGATCACGGAGCCGACGGATACCTATTCTGGCATCCTGCCTGTGAATACGAGCCCCTGTTCAGAGTTCTCGAACCGACCCTCAACTAGCGAGTTCCGCCACGCTCAAGTCACAGGTTCTATCTTTTCAGTTCAATGGATCTGCTCAGACTAGTGAAAAATACGAAACAACCTCCACCATGAAGGTCATGAAGGACTTGAAGAAGGGCATCATCATTGCTCTCCCAAACGTGGAGAGAAACGCGACTCCGAACCAGGGGGAGAAGCAGCCTAAGCCATCTAAGAACCGAAGAGAACCAGAAGAAGAGGTGTTGCTTGATCGTGAATTGTCCCTTCATGACCTTCATGGTAGATGCTCTTGCTTCACCCTTGGTGTGAGAAGGTTTTCTCAGCAGTGTCTCCTCCTGCCACTGCACTAGCAGAACGCTCTCTGCGTGGTTAGCATTCACCTTGAGGTGAATTCTTCCGCATGAGTAGCAACTTCTCGTTTGACGTTCAACATCGCGATCCCGAAACCGCCGCACGAACAAGCTTGTTGAACACAGCTCACGGCACGGTCCACACACCGGCTTTTGTCGGAGTGGCCACGCGCGCCACCATCAAGGCACTGGAGCCGCAAGCTCTCGTTGACATCGGCCTGCAAATTGTCATCTCCAATACCTATCACCTGCACCTTCAACCTGGGGAGGACATCATCGCCTCGTTGGGAGGACTGCATCGCTTTTCAGGCTGGAATCGCCCCACCATGACCGACTCGGGAGGATTCCAAGTATTCAGTCTCGGCGCCAGCAAGGAGCATGGCGTGGGCAAGGTGGCATCGATCTTCCCTGGTGCCAAGATGTCTGCCAAACCAAAGATCAGGCCGAGCAATCCGCTGGTCAAACTGACTGAGCTGGGCGTTGATTTCCGTTCCGTCATCGACGGATCACTACATACGTTCACCCCCGAATCCGTTATCACCATTGAGCGCAAGCTGGGCGCCGATATCATTCTACCTCTCGACGAATGCACGTCACCACTGCACGATTATGCCTATACCAAGCGATCGATGGAGCGTACCCATCGTTGGGCTCAACGGGGATTGGCCGCCTTCCAGTTACTGAAGGATGACCCGACGTTCCCCAATCCAGATCAGGTGCTGTACGGCATCATTCAGGGGGGCGCCTATCATGATCTAAGGCTGGAGAGCGCCCGCGTTATCGGAGACATGGACTTCGATGGGTTCGCCATTGGTGGCTCACTGGGCCGCTCCAAGAGCGACATGTGGAACGTACTCGATTGGTCCATCCCGCTGTTGCGAGACGAAGCCCCGAGGCATCTGTTGGGCATCGGGGAGATCGAGGACTTATTCACTTGTGTGGCACGGGGGATTGATACCTTCGACTGCGCCGCTCCGACACGGCTTGCCCGCAACGGTAGCGTGTTTCTTAAGGGCGCGCCGCGACATCGCATCAACCTAAGGAACGCTTGCTTTGCAGCCGATGACGGCCCAATCGATCCCACATGCGATTGTTTTACGTGCCGGACTCATTCGCGTGCCTATCTCCGACATCTGTGTCGGGCAGGCGAGTTCTCGTTCTACAGATTGGCCACCTTGCACAACCTTCGCTTCCTTGTCCGGTTAATGGGCGACATTCGGGAAGCCATCGAAAGCGGAACACTCACAGCCCTTGCGCACGAGTGGGAATTCACCCTGTAATCAGGTAACTGCAAGTAACAAAGACAGCTTGAACCATGAAGGGCATGAAGAGGGGCTTCAAATCGAAGGAAGAGGCATCCTAACGAAGCGCTACCGAAGGGCACAGCAACCGGGCGAGAAAAACGTAGTTCCCGCTGAATCGCAGAGTCATAGGAACCTCACTGAGATCTACCGCGAAGAGTACTAGGAAGCAGAAGAGGCGATAGCCATTCTACTTGCCTATCTTCATGAACTTCATGGTGCAAGCTTGTTGCTCTACCATCACTATGAAGAGCACAGGAAACTCTCAGGACTGAGGGAGGACCAAAGCAAACGGGAGAGCCGAAGCTCTCCCGTTCCTTGGGAGTCATTCATTAAATCGTATCCGTTATTACGGAAGAATCCTTCGCAACGATCTACTGAGCGCCGCGATGTCCAAACTGGAGAAATCGAGCGTTAGGGATACGCGATGCGTGCCTCCGAGCTTATGACTGACAAACGCGTAGTCAATCAGGAAACCCTCGACATTGACGCCAACACCGGCTGTCAATGACACCGTTCCTTTCGAGATCACACCCAGTCGCAAGTCGAGCGTCGGAACCAGCGAATACACGAATCCTAGTTGAGCCGATCCGCCAAGATGAAGGTCGAGTGCCAGGAAGAAGGCCTCGGCCAACCGAGCGGAAGCACCCAGTTTAAGATCCATCAAGAAGTTATCTCGCTCCACGTCGTACGAGATGCCCCCGAACAAATTGACCGCGGTGGCTCCAAAGGCCATATCCGTCACCGATACGGGTCCCAGCCTCATGTCGGGAATCGTCGTTCGGAACCCGAGATCAAATGAGAATCCCGT
>JAGLYB010000080.1 GCA_023132545.1 Candidatus Bipolaricaulota bacterium | reverse complement strand
AGTGAAATGCTGCTTCGAACCACGGAGATTCCGCCGATCCACAAGACGATGGCCAGCGTCGCACCCGACATGAGCTCGATAAACGGATGGAACAATCCCGACACACGAACCAAGGCCATGTTCTTCTCTAGGTAGGTCTTGTTGGACACAGCGAAGTCGTCCTCGGTTCCCTTCTCTTGCACGAATGACTTAAGAACACGGATTCCGGAGATGTTCTCGCGGACCTTCTCCATCAAGTTGGAGTAGGAAGCCTGCAAGATCTCGAAACGGTGGTGTATGACCTTCCCGAATCCGAGCATGAACAGGGTCAGGATGGGAAGCGGAAGCACGGCATACAGAGTCAGCCATGGATCGATGGTAATCATAATGGCTACGGAGATGGGGATGACGAACACTGGATCGACGATGGTGAGAATTCCGAATCCACAAGCACGTTGAACGGCGTCGATGTCGTTTGTCGCATGGGCCATCAAATCGCCCGTCTTTTTCTCGTTGTAGAACGAGGCGGATAAGCTGAGGAAATGGTTATACAGTTTGGATCGAAGTTCCCGTTCGATGCGCCGCGAAGCCCCGATGAAGAAATAGCGCCAAAGAAATCGAAACACCATCACAATCAGCGCCAGACCAACGATCTTCAGTCCACTAACGAGGAGATCGCCCTCGCCTTGCGTCAGTTGATCGATGGCCGAACGGATTACGAGAGGGACGAGAATCGTTCCGGTGTTGACAATCAAGACCGAGACCAGCCCCGCGAGAACTCTCCCTTTATAGCGCCACAACCACGTAGAAAGCCGGTCCATAGAAGCATGATGATACTTGATTGACTTGCTGGGAGAAAGGCTCGATGTCTGAAAGATCGAAAGGGAAAGGGAAACAGCACTTGATTGGTCGAAGGGAGTGAGGCGGCTATAATCTGGCAGCGATCTGATCCTTCGCGAGGGGGCAAGATGAGACGAGCTTGGTTTTTTGCTTTGTTCTGTTTGTTGATCTTTTCAGCGGCAGTAGTGGGAGAAACTCTCCCTACGTTGCGTTTCAGCCTGCCGCCGGTGCTTGAAGCACTGCCGATAGCATTTGCCGATGCCTGGGGGTTGTTCGAAGAACACGGCGTAGACGTGGAGCTTGTCGGAACCACCGACAATCAGACTCGAAGCATTGCTTTCTCTGCCAATAAGCTTGATGGTATGTTCGTGGACGTAACTCGGTCGATCTACGATGCAACAACAGGTTCCGACGTTCTCATTACGAGCACGGCGTCATTGCGCCCCCAGACGGACAGTATCGGATTGGCCGTTCTGTCGCCGGCTACGCACTTTGGCTATGAGACATTCGAAGCCTTGATTGACTCGGGACAAGCCATCTCTACGATCTTCCGCTCCGACTATGAGTATGTGCTCGATCTGTATCTCCAGGAAACGCTGGGAATGGATGCTCGATCTGTCCGTACGACTTACTGGAACGATACCCTTCAGATGGCGGTTTGGTTCGGTGCCCAGACTTTGCCTTCGGCCATGCTTCCCGAGCCCTATATCTCCTATATCTCGACCTATCATCCACCGGACGGGCAACCGATTGCCTTGAATGTGCTGGCGGATTTGTCATCCTTGGGGCCGCTTCCGACGATACTTGTGTTCCAATCATCCTATGTCGAAGAGAACCCTGCGGCTGTCGAAGCGTTCTATGCTGCGTATGTGGAGGCTATTGAACGCATTAACACCACGCCGCGAGATGTGTTGATCGATGAGGGGATCGATATCGCTCTTGGCCTGTTCTTCCTAGGCGCGGATCGCACCACCATCAATCAAGAAGTGCTCGATGTGTTGGCGATCCCCTACTATGAGTTGCCGTCAACATTGTCACAAGAGCTGTATGACTCCGTCGGACAGTGGATGTTGGGAAAAGCCTACGTTTATACGTTGCCTGAGTACGATGACATAGTCGATTTTCAATTCATCCCATGATTTCCGTTCGCAACGTCACCGTTGACTATGGTCGAGGGACGAAAACCGTTCGCGCTGTCGAAGACGTGTCTCTAGACATTGCCCAGGGCGCAAGCCTGGCGCTGATCGGGCCATCGGGATGCGGGAAGACGTCCCTGCTGTTCGCAATGGCGGGACTGCACCAAGCGGTGTCGGGAACCATTGAAATCGGCGGTGTCCCCGTAAATGGCCCGCGCAAGGAAATCGCACTCATCCTTCAAAACGCTGGGCTCCTTCCGTGGAAAACCGTTCTTCAGAACGCGAATCTCAGTTTGCTTCTCAACAAAGAGTATCCTCGGAAAACAGCCGATACCGTCCTGGAAGATCTCGGGTTGGGTGGCGTTAAGAGCCGGTTCCCGTCCGAGCTGTCCGAAGGAATGAAACGGCGTGTCGGCGTTGCCCGTGCTTTGTCTACGTCGCCGTCTGTGATGCTGATGGATGAACCGCTGGCTTCGCTGGACACCCTCACCAAAGAGCGTATCCAAGGTTTGTTCCTTGAGTTGTGGAAGCAACACCAGTTCTCACTGGTGTTGGTCACCCACGATATTGAGGAGGCCGCTTTTCTTGGACAGCGTGTAGTCGTACTGACCGAATGTCCGGCTCGTATCAAGACTGTGGTCGATAACCCGGACATGGGCGATCTCGACTATCGTGGGACCGAAGCGTTCATGAAAGTTGTGGGACAGTTGCGGGAGGCGCTGGAAGAATGAACGATCGAACGAATAACTCCTTATGGCTGCGCGTTTTTCGGCGGTTGGTAAGCCGCACAGTTGGCTGGCACATCGGCCGCTACTTGATCAGCATTGCAATCTTGTTGTTGTTCTGGTGGGGAGTAAGTGCTCTCGTGGAGTACGTGAAGGATCGAGCTTTTCTTCCTAATCCCACTCGAGCTATCTACGAAATGTGGCGGCTGGGACCAACATTGTTCCGGAATTTCTGGGTCAGCGCCTGGCGCTTGGTGCTGGCGATTGTTATTGCCTTGTCATTGGGGTATCCGCTGGGACTACTGATCGGGCACGAGCGCCGATTGGATGAACTCGTCTCGCCGATGATCTTCATCATCTATCCCATCCCACAGGTTGCCTTTATCCTTCCGCTGTTCCTCATCTTCGGGCTGGGCAATCCTGTCAAGGTGGCTATCGTGGCCAGTGCGTTGTTCTTCCAGATTTTGGTGTCTGCCCGTGGGGCTGCCAAGCTCATCGAATTCGAACACGTGACCAGCGTGCGTTCGGCAGGTGCCTCGTGGTGGCAGATCTATCGGCACGTGGTGCTCCCAGCGACATTGCCTTCGATTCTGACCAGTCTGCGAGTCAGCGTTGGTTTGGGGATGGCTTTCCTCTTCATCGCGGAGACGACCGGTTCGTTCGATCCATACCGCGGCGGATTGGGATCGTTCATCGATTCCAATATCTACTCAGGCGCTCAGGCATTCGCCGGCATCATGGCGATGGCCCTGCTAGGTTTCAGCTTGTATATCGTGATCGACATCATCGAACGCATTGTCTGCCGCTGGAAGTATATCGGACGCAAGTCCTCTTGATGGAAATTCGTCGGCTCGCTACTATGCAGTCATGAATCTGGCGCGGATTTACATAGTAGCCAACACGACCAAGCCCGGGGCGCTGCAAACGCTGGCCGATCTCAAGGTTTGGTGTCAAGAGCACGACATCGAAGCGATTCCCGTTTCCGAGCCGATCACATGGGATGATGAGAACGCGGTCGTGCTTGCGCTCGGAGGGGACGGGACCGTCCTACGAGCCGCCAACTTCTTCTCCAAGACGGCCAGTCCGATCTTAGGGATCAACCTGGGGAGTCTTGGCTTCCTCACCCAGGCAACGATTTCCGACCTCCCGTATGTCATGGACAAGCTGCTGGCAGATCAATTCCTGATCGAAGAACGGATGAGGCTTTCATACCACGCTGCTGAATCCGATGGAACCGTGTTGAATGACCTCGTCATCACCGGAGTGAAGGAGTCACCGTTCTGCGAGATCGAGCTCTCATGGGGAGACGGCGTGGTGTCCGCGTTCCCTGGAGACGGCGTGATCTTGGCCACGGCAACCGGCTCGACTGCCTATAGCCTGTCTGCCGGAGGACCCGTCATCGTTCCGCCGGCTGCCTGCATTCTGGCGACTCCTCTGGCTGCCCATAAGCTGGGGCTCCGCCCGATCATCTTCCCTCCTGAGGAAATCATTCGTGTGGTGACGCGGACGCCGGTGCGCCTGTTCACCGACGGCGATTACATCTCCAAATTGGATACCGGCGTAGAGATCGTTGTGCGCCGCGCTGAGATCCCTACGTATCTAATCCGACTGGCCGATTCCCCAACCTTCTTCCGTATATTGGATGAGAAACTCAATTGGGCGGACGACGAGCGTAGAGAGACCGGTGACTGACGTTTACACTGGTTGATCAGTGAATCTTCTCCCCTTTCGCCACTTCATTTCCCTCGGTATAATCGGCCAGAAATGTTGAAAACTGGGGGTGAACGCGATGGAGAAAAAAGGAACGTATCGTGTAAAGAGCGGTTTGGCTGAAATGCTCAAGGGTGGCGTGATCATGGACGTCACCACGGCCGAGCAAGCAAAGATCGCAGAAACCGCGGGAGCTGTTGCCGTCATGGCCTTGGAGCGCGTGCCTGCCGATATTCGTGCACAGGGCGGCGTTGCTCGCATGGCCGATCCGACCAAGGTTCAAGAAATCATGGCTGCAGTTACGATCCCCGTGATGGCCAAGGTTCGCATCGGGCACTTCGTAGAAGCGCAAGTACTTCAATCTCTAGGAGTGGATTACATCGACGAGTCCGAGGTTCTAACTCCGGCTGATCCAGACTATCACGTTAATAAGTGGGGCTTTACCATCCCCTTCATTTGTGGTGCACGTAATCTGGGAGAGGCTTGCCGCCGATTGGCGGAAGGCGCTGCAATGATCCGCACCAAAGGAGAGCCGGGAACGGGCAACGTGATCGAAGCCGTGCGCCATATGCGACTGATGAACGAACAGATCCGTGAAGTCATTGCTGCGCCTCAAGAAGAACTCATGACGATGGCCAAGGATCTCGGGGCACCGTATGAGATGCTGTTGGCTATTCGCGAACATGGACGGCTGCCGGTTGTCAACTTTGCTGCCGGTGGGATTGCTACGCCTGCCGATGCTGCCTTGATGATGCAGTTAGGCTGCGACGGAATCTTTGTCGGAAGCGGTATCTTTAAGGCTGAAGATCCAGCAACCCGTGCACGCGCTATTGTCGAGGCGACCACGCATTTCGAGGACGCGGCGAAAATCGCGTCTGTGTCTGAAGGGTTGGGAGAAGCCATGTCTGGCATCGCCATTGAGACAATCCCAGAGCACGAGATGATGCAGAATCGCGGACAGTAAATGATCGTCGGAGTATTGGCTCTCCAGGGGGCCGTCCGAGAGCATGTGATCAGTCTCAATCGGCTGGGCATCGAGTCGCGCGTCGTGAAAAGGGAGAAAGGTCTGGAAGGTCTTTCCGGGCTCATCCTTCCCGGTGGGGAGTCGACGGCGATTTCTCTGCTGGCGGATGACAGTTTTCTCCATCATCTGAAGGATCTGGCAAGAACCGGGTTCCCGATGTTCGGAACCTGCGCTGGCATGATCCTGTTGGCATCGGGAATCGAGGGACGCGACGCCGGATACATCGGTGTCATCGATATCACGGTCTCTCGCAACGCCTCAGGACGGCAAGTGGATAGCTTTGAGACGATCCTTGACATTGAAGGAATTGGGCAAGATGTGCCTGCGGTGTTCATTCGAGCACCCTATATCACCAGCCACGGGGCGAGTGTGCGGCCGATGGCCAGCCACGACGGGCAATGGGTGATGGCACGGCAGGAGAACATTCTCGTGGCTAGCTTTCATCCGGAATTGACGGAGGATACGCGGGTTCACGAGTATTTTGTTGGAATGGCCAAGGAGATAGGAAAGTAACGGGAGGCATCGACTATGAAGAGGGTAGCAATTAACGGATTTGGACGAATTGGAAGGGCGTTTGTTCGGCTGGCATTTGGGCATCCGGAACTGGAGATCGTTGCCATCAACGATCCGTTCTTCAAACTGGATATGGCACGCTACTTACTGATGAACGACTCAGTGTATGGCAAGTACGGCAAGGACGTTGAGGTTGTAGATGGTGGACTCAGCATCGACGGAACGACGATCAAGTTCTTGGCGGAGCGTGAACCCGATCAGCTGCCTTGGGGAGAGATGAACATTGATTTGGTCATCGAGGCCACGGGCATTTTCCGCGCCTACAGCGGGAAGAAGGGTGCGAATCGCCATCTTCAGGCCGGCGCCAAGCGCGTGCTACTGTCGGTTCCTGCCAAGGGTGATGAAGCTGACAAGATTCCGCAGATTGTATATGGCGTAAACCATGATCAGATTGCCGATCAAGATGTCGTTTCAGCTGCGTCCTGCACGACGAATTCACTGGTTCCCGTCATGTACGTGCTGGAGAAGGAATTCGACATTGCTCATGCGTTCTTGTCCACCATTCACGGCTATACGGCCGATCAGCAATTGGTGGACGGTATGCATGGCTCGATGACGCGTAGCCGTGCCGCCGCCATTAACATCATCCCCACGACTACCGGAGCGGCCAGCGCGACTGAGAAGGTCATTCCCTCGCTTGAGGGCCGGATGGACGGTATCGCGTTCCGCGTACCCGTTCCGACTGGATCGGTCAGTGACATCACGCTCGAAATGAACCAGCCGATTACGGCTGATGAGATCAATGCCAAACTCAAAGAATATGCCGCTGGAGAGTTGACCGGCGTGCTCAAGGTTTCGAGCGATCCTCTTGTCTCGACTGACATCATCGGAGAATCGCATCCGAGCATTGTGGACCTGTCTCAGACCACCGTGGTCGACGGACGCATGCTCAAGGTGGTAGCGTTCTATGACAACGAATGGGGCTACACCAACCAACTGCTTCGCGTGGCGCTGCAGCTCTAGCATTCTGAGAATGGGACGGCTGCTGCTGGAATCCCTGGCGGCCGCCCTGTTCCCTCCGCATTGTGCTCTGTGTTCGCGCGCATTGCCCTCATTGGAAATCATCTGCTCTGCTTGCGTAGCCTCTCTACCGATGTTCGAAGGACCTTGCTGCCAGCGCTGCGGAGAGCCTGTCGATGATCCGTCGATCGATTTATGTATCAAGTGCGGGACACGGATGCATGCCGTAGATCGCATCTTCTCCTTGGGTCCCTATCAAGGGGATTGGGGGCGTCTGACCCGAGTTTTCAAATTCGAGCGCGAGATGGCTGTCGGGCGATGGTTGGGTGAACGGATGGCTGCGGCCCTGATCCCCGAGAATGCAGGGCGTGATTTCAGTGTAATTACGTTCGTTCCGATGACGCGGCGGGATCGGCGCGTGCGGGGGTTCAACCAAGCGGAGATTTTGGCGCGAATCATCGCCAAGCAATTGAATCTGCCCTTGATCAGGCTGTTGACCAAGAACCGAGAGACCCCACTACAAAGTCGGCTTTCAGCAGCGGAGCGAAAGACCAACTTGCAGGACGCTTTCCGACTGTTACCATGTAGTCAAGAACAGGTGCTTCTCGTTGATGATATCTACACGACGGGATCGACTGTTGAGGAATGTGCTCGGACGTTGAAGCGAGGCGGCGCGCAATCCGTCGTCGCGATGACGATTGCCCGAGCGTAAGGAGTCCGCATGCGCGTATCGTCTGCCTGTCTGGGTTCATTGGCAACCAATTGCTATCTCATTGAGCTGGAAACAGGCATCCTCTTGGTTGATCCAGCCGAGGATTCTCCCGCCCTTCATGCATTAATCGATGATCGATCCATCGACATCGTCGTTCTGACGCACGGACACTTCGATCACGTAGGAGCCGCTTGGGCGGTCAGTGCGCCACGGATCATGATGCATCGCGAAGATCTCCCATTTGTCGATCAATTCTTCCCGGATCACGGTCCGATTCATCGCTTCATCGAGGACGGCGACGAGATTCTCCCTGGAGTCAACGTATTGCATCTCCCCGGCCACTCACCAGGAAGCTTGGTTCTGCAAATTGAGGATGCCTTGTTTGTCGGAGATGTCCTATTTGCCGGTTCGATCGGCCGAATTGATTTGCCCAATGGCTCGATGAAAGTGATGGCCGAGTCGCTACGACGATTGACAGCCTTACCGGGTGATTACGATGTGTATCCGGGACATGGCGTATTCACTACACTGAATTGCGAGCGTCAAATTAATCCCTATCTCCGAATGCTGAGGTGATCGATGCCAGGGCAACGTGCTGATGTGAAAGAGCTCAAGGCTCGGCTGGATATCGTTTCCATCATCTCGCGCTATGTTACGCTGATCAAGTCAGGGTCAGGATTCAAGGGGAAGTGCCCGTTTCACAAGGACGATACCCCGTCGATGACAGTCAGTGCCGAAAAGGGGTTGTGGCATTGCTTCGGATGCGGAGAAGGTGGCGATGTCATTGGCTTCGTCATGCAAATCGAGCGGTTATCGTTTCTTGAAGCGGTTCGAAGGCTGGCCGAAGAGGTCGGGATGTCGTTCGATACGGCCGAGGATGGTGCCCGAGACGAGCTACGTTCCCTGATGGCCGATGTGGCCAATGCCTTCTCTAACAACCTGCGGTCGGATGCCGGAGAAAAAGCGAGAGACTATCTGTTGAATCGCGGCTATCCGGAATCCTGCTGGATGACCTATGGTCTCGGTTATGCGCTTCCCGGATGGGACAATGTCAAGCGCACCTTCTCTAGGCATGGTGAAGCGATCCTGTTGAAGCTGGGATTGCTCGTTCAGGGAGACAAGGGAACCTACGACCGATTCCGCGACCGCACCATCTTCCCTATTCTGGATTTGTCAGGCCGACCCGTTGGATTTGGAGGACGGACGTTTGAAGGAGAGCCGAAATACCTGAACTCTTCCCAGACGCCGCTGTTCGACAAAGGGCGTCTGGTGTATGGAATCTCGTGGGCCAGAGAGAGGATGTCGCAAACGCGGACTGCAGTGTTGGTTGAGGGCTACACGGATGTGCTTTCCCTACATCAGGCGGACATCACCAATGCTGTCGGCAGTATGGGAACCTCATTGACCCAAGGCCAAGCCGAGTTGTTGAAACGGTTTGTTGATGAGGTTGTCATTGCTTATGACCAGGACGCGGCTGGCAGTGCTGCCTCCTTGAAGGGTATGCAAATCCTCCGCAATATCGGTCTAGGGGTACGCGTCGCTCAACTCCCTGTGGGAGAGGATCCCGATGGATTTGTTCGCAATCAAGGATCTGAGGCGATGCAGGAAATCTTGGATGCTGCGCTCCCGTTTCATGAGTTCTTCATCGAGTCGCTCAAGGCGCGACATGATGTAACGACAATTCGTGGGAAAGAGCAGTTGCTGGAAGATGCTCGCGAGTTTTATCGTTCGGTCCGAAGCTCGGCGCTTCGTGAAGAAATCGAACGGCAGATCGCGGATTTGGTTGACTTGTCCGTGGAATCCGTTCGAAGGGAATTGCCACGCCGCCCGCATCCTCGAGATGACGAATCGCCTCCTCAGGTGATTGCTGAACATTGGGGCATCGAAGAGCACTTGCTCGCCCTTGTGCTGAGGGGAGAGATCACTTGGGACGCCATCGAACTCCATGTGTTGCCGGAAGATTTCTCGGAAGCCAATCAACCCATTGCGCAACGACTTGCCGCAGGACTCAGTGATTTATCCGAATTGATGAGCGAACTGGACGAAGAGGGGGCTCGTCGTGCAAGCTTTTATGCACTCGCTCCATTGGAAATCGATGTTGAGCGAACGATTGAGGACGCGAAGCGCCGGATGGGTCATTTGCCCGCCATTGAAAAGCGTCTCGCTATTATCGACAGCGAGATTGCGGCCAGCGGAGAGACTGAGGATTGGAAACGGTGGGAAGAGTTGATGAAGGAAAAAGCTGATTTGCGCGTTGCTTCGATACGAGCCATGGATGCGAAGCGGAGGGGGATGCATGAGCAGCAAAGCGAAGAAGAAAGATCCGAAAGCGAAGCCTCTTAAGGAAGAGAACATCCCCGAGATTGTGAAAGAAGAGCAGGACAAAGCGGCGAAAGCTGATGCCCTGAGCAAGAAGAGTTCTACGGCAGTAGATACCGATGCCAAGAAGCTCGAAGCTGCAAAGGATGACGATCTCATAGATCCTGAGGATCTGATGGAAGACGACGAATCCGAAGAGGATCCGGTCGAAGAAGCGAAGACCGAGTCCAAGGTTGCTTCCCGGGCACGGCAAGCCTGGATCAATGGGAAGGCCAGTTCGCGTCGTGAGGATCCCGTCAAGACTTACCTTCGTGAAATTGGCAAGGTGCCCTTGCTGACCAAGGAAGGCGAGGTCGAACTTGCCAAGGCGATGGAAATCGGAACTTATGCCGAGCTATCCATTGCCGTGATTGTCGGCAAGGAAGCTGCCGTCAAGCTCAAGAAATCGAAAGGCCTCTCAGATGTCGAGCGAATACAGGTTGAGGAATTGGCCGAAAAGGCAGATGCAGCGGCCGAATTGATGGTCTCGTCGGGATTTGAGGAGAAACTTGGCGACGAGCTTCCAAAGACGTCCGATTGTGAGGAATTGGAAACGCTGATCGCTGCCGGAACAGTGGCGAGGGAGAAGCTTACTATTGCCAACCTGCGACTGGTGGTGTCGATCGCCAAACGATACATGAATCGCGGATTGTCATTCCTTGATTTGATCCAAGAAGGGAACATGGGATTGATGAAGGCGGTGGAGAAGTTCGACTACTCCCGTGGCTATAAATTCTCAACCTATGCAACGTGGTGGATCCGACAGGCCATCACGCGGGCAATTGCCGATCAATCACGCACCATTCGCGTGCCTGTACACATGATTGAGACCGTCCGTGAACTGAATCGCGTCAAGCGCGAGTACATTCAATCACACGGTTCGGCCCCTACGTTGGAAGACCTATCCCAATTGACGGGGATGTCAATCGACAAGATCAAGAAAGTGGAATCAGTGTCACAATACACGGCGTCTTTGGAGCGTCCGTTCGGTGACGAGGACGAGGACACCCTCGGCGATTTCATCGAAGATCC
>JAGLYB010000008.1 GCA_023132545.1 Candidatus Bipolaricaulota bacterium | reverse complement strand
GCTAGCTGTATAGGCGCCCTTCGCTGCGCTCAGCGCGTCAGAGAATGGCAATACAGTGCCCCATTCTCTCTATACGGTGACAGCTACGCATTCCGCGCAGCTGTGTAAGCAAGGAGGCCGCCTTTTCGGAGCATCTTCTTCTCTCGGTCCGACAGCGGGTTCTGAACGGGAATCTCGGTCCCCTTAGTCAGATTCTTCAGAACCATTTGAGCGTCGAGGTTGGAGACGTCGATCTCGAGCTGATCGCCTTGATCGATCCCATCGGTGTCGCAGGTCAGAGGTACGATGCCCATGTTGACGAGGTTCGCGTGATGGATCCGCGCGAATGTCTTGGCGAAAACGGCCTTGATGCCAAGGTGCCAAGGTGCCAATGCAGCGTGCTCGCGTGACGAGCCCTGACCATAGTTGTCGCCGCCGACAAGGAATCCGCCGTTGGCGTCGACCGCCCGTTGCGCGAATGTCTCGTCTTCGTAGCAGAAGGTGAACTTCGAAATCTCCGGCAGGTTGGAACGTAGATGCTGTGTCATCGGACCTGCGGGCAGGATCGCGTCCGTCGAGATATCGTCGCCGAGTTTAAGCAGAACCTCACCCTTGAGAACGGGCTCGATTGGCGTCTGATTTCCCATTGCGACGATATTCGGGCTGCGTCGGATATCGACCTCGGGGCCCTTAGGATCGAGGATGAGATAATCATCGACTGTCAGATGATCGACTATGACTTCGACGGTCGGCAGATCGCGAGGATCGGCAATTATTCCGGTCAGTGCTGAAGCGGCTGCAACTTGGGGTCCGCAGAGCGCCAGCTTGCCGAACTTGCTGCCACCGCGACCGGCCCAATTACGGTTGACAGTACGTAGCGACAGGTGTCCGTTGCCGGGCACGAAACCGATGCCGATACAGGCATTGCATCCGGGTTCAATCATGCGGACACCGGCTTTGGTTAGCTCCAGGAAGCTGCCGTCTTCCATCAACATCTCCCACGACTGGCGTGAGCCGGGAGACACGATGACATCAATGTCCCGACAGACCTTCTCACCCTTGAGCATTTCGGCCACGATCTTGATGTCGAAGTACGAGCCGTTGGTGCAGGATCCGATGAAAATCTGATCGAGCTTCGTGCCCGCGACTTCTTCGATATCGAACACGTTGTCCGGCATGCCGGGCATGGCTACCAGCGGCTTGATCGTCGAGAGATCGAGTTCGATCACTTTGTCGTAGACGGCATCGTTGTCGGCCTTGAGCTCAACCCAGTCCGCTTCTCGGCCCTGCATCCGCAGAAACTCACGGGTGACTTCGTCGGACGGAAAGATGGACGAGGTGGCTCCGGTTTCAGTCCCCATGTTGGTGATGGTGGCGCGCTCGGGCACGGTCAGTGTCTTAATCCCGGGGCCGGCGTACTCAAGGAAGTAGCCGACGCCGCCCTTGACGGAGATGCGGCGTAGAATCTCCAGGGCAACGTCCTTGGCACAGACGTTGGCTGAAAGCTTGCCGGTGAGCACGATCTTCATCATCTTCGGAACAGTTAGGTAGAAGAGTCCGCCACCCATGGCGACGGCTACGTCCATTCCTCCGGCCCCGATGGCCAGCATCCCCAGTCCTCCACCGGTGGGGGTGTGCGAGTCAGACCCGATGAGGGTCTTACCCGGAATCCCGAACCGTTCGTACTGGATCTGGTGACAAACACCGTTGCCGTTCTTGGAGAACTTGGCTCCATAGTGCGACGCGATGGTCTGTAGGAAGATGTGGTCATCGGTGGATTCACCCTTGAATCCAAGCGATGTGTGGTCGGAATACGAGACCACCAGATCTGCCTTTACGCGGTCGAGTCCGAGTGCTTCGAACTCCAGCCACGCCATCGTTCCGGTCGAGTCCTGCGTTAGGCATTGGTCGATGAGAATCCCGACTTCCTGCCCGCGCTCCTGAGTGCCCTCACGAACGTGGTTCGCGAGAATCTTCTCCGTTATCGTCTGAGACATGACGATCACCTCTCTCAAGTGGCGGGGATTATAGCACGACAAAGCGATCTCGCAAAGTGCGATGAGAAGGCAGGTTTCGTCTCATTATGTGAGAGACAAACGCGGGGGAGATTGACTTACAACTGCTGGAATCCCTGTTCTACTGAATCAATAACCCAATCCGGAGTCGAGGCACCGGCAGTTAGGCCGATGCGTCTGTACCCGACAAAGGTCGAACCATCGATATCCGCTGCGGATTCCAAGAAGAAAGTTGGTTTCCCGCTCTCTTGGCAGACCTGGTGCAAGTTGCGGGTGTTGGCAGAGTTGGGACTGCCGACCACGACGATGGCATCCACGCCGGCTGCAAGCTCTCTCGCGGCACGATAACGGGCCACCGGTTCCGGACAGGTGGTGTCCTGGACGATGAGGTCGGTCTTCGTTCCCAATCGCGCGATTAGCTTCTCAGCGAACGCTTGGAGTGCTTCGAGCGACTTGGTGGTCTGGCTCACGAGGGCGAGCCTTCCTTCGGAGGGGAATTCCAATCCATCTATCGATTCTGTAGCCACAGCATTGACGACGGCGTGCGAAAGAAGGCTGCGAACTTCGAGGTGATATCGATCGCCAAAGATGAAGGTGAAGCGCTGGGATTTTGAATTCTCAGCCACCACTCGTTGAGCATCCCTCACGATGGGGCAAGTGGCATCGACGAGGTTCAGTTTCCGCGCACGAATCGCGGCGATCATTGGCAGCGGTGCGCCGTGCGCAGTAAGGGCGACGGCTGCATCCTCCGGGATTTCCGAAAGAGAGTCCACCAGGATGACGCCCTTGTCTTTTAACTGCTCCATGACGTGTTGGTTGTGAACGATCTCGTGCAATGTGTAGATCGTTTCGAATCGATCGGCTGCGTCCTCAATCATGGCCACGGCTCGACGAACGCCTCCACAGAATCCCAACACACCAGCTCGAACGACTTCCATGGACAGGCTCCCTATGCTTCAGTTGGTTTCATGAAGGCGGTGAGACCCTCGAACAGGTCACCTAGGGTTTGCAACCCGTCTTCCGAAAAGGGGATGTAGGGCAACTGTTTGACGGCCTCTTGAAGGTGGGCGCGCATGCGTACTTCTCCGTCAGAGCGAATTCCTAAACGATCCATCAGGCTCATGATCTTCTCGATATCGGCGTCAGTTACCGGCTTGGTCTTCATGGCCCGCTCAAGGAATCTACGATCGATATCGGACGCGCGTTCATGGGTTGCTATCAGGGGATAAGCCTTCTTCCGCCTTCTCAGATCAGACCCGGCGGGACGGCCCAGTTGGCCTTTATCCCCCCAAACTCCCAGCATATCATCGCGAACCTGGAACGCCATTCCTAATTCCTCTCCGAATGAGGCCAACCGCTTGATTATTTCTGGAGGAACTGCCGCTACGATGCCGGCCAATTCAAAGGCACAGCGGAACAAAGCGCCGGTCTTGAGCTGAATCATAGCGCGGTATTCGGACAGCGTGACCCAACGTGACTCGAAGTCCAGATCCATGGATTGGCCGTCCACCAAATCACGCATGGCGTCCAGCAAGCACTCCACAGTCTCGGGCGAAGCCTTGGTTCCTTCCATTATTGCCAGCGTACTCATCAAATCGCCGGCATTGATGGCCTTGGCAACCCCGATCAGTGACCAAACTGTCGCCCGCCCGCGTCGCTGAACATCCTCGTCCTCAATGTCGTCGTGGATGAGAGAAAAATTGTGGATTAGCTCCAGGGAGATGGCCGCTGGCATAGCAGATCCAAGGTCTGTGCCCAGTTCATCGGCTACGAACAGAACCAATGAGGGACGAAGCAGCTTGCCCAAGGCATTGGCCGGCTTCCCCTTGGCGGTTTCCAGACCTACGTGATACCGCAGCATCTGGCGGGTGGCGTCATCTCCGTGTAGAGCCTGGGCCAGGCCTGTTCGGAGGACGTCACGGTATTTGTCGAGAAACGCGAGCTTCATGAGAACTCCCGATTCAGATCTCTACGTCAATGTCGGAGGCAACACGATCTTGCCGAAATTCTTTTCGTATCGCTGGATGTTTTCCCCGATGGCTTGATACAGGCGCTTCATGTGTCCAGGATTCACGATGACACGGGAAGTCAGAATGGCTTGATCACCCTTGGGAGATTGGGTCTGTGGATCGATCATCAGGAAGTCGACGATGAACTCTTCTTTACGGTGGGAAATCAGGGCGAGATTTGAGTAATGGCCTCGTCGGGTTTCAGTATCGGCTGCAATCTGCATCTTTCGTTCTGGCAATGAATCATCACCTCCATAGGGATGTGAGCATGGTAGCTGGCAACTGGCAATTCTGCGAATTGCTTGCAAGAATCGCCAAGGCGATTCTTTGGACTGGGTTGGTCAAGAGGATATGAATATTATGCGTTCCTTAAAAGAATGCAGTTGCTCTAAGCTTGCAAGTGACGTTCGAAAAAAGCGCTCGATGACGGCAACGGCAACGCTCTGCGTTGCTTGCAGGAATGGGAACCCGGGAGGTTCCTTGGGAGAACGGCAACGGCAGCTCTTCGAGCTGCTTGCGGGAAGTTGCGCTTCGCGACTTCTCGTGGCGGTTGTTGCTTAGGATTGCTCCCGCGATTCTCAATGGCACGAAATTCCAGACTGAATCGGCCCTTGCTTCGGCTGTTTGTTCAGCTGATTTCAGGCTTGGAGGTGTCGCTGGAAGAAGCGGGCAACGGCAACGCTTTGCGTTGCTCACGCGTTGCTTCCGGAAATCGCCTGAAGCGATTTCCGGGTTGGGTGACAAGTCGAGATTCAGGCCTTCAAATGGCGTTCGAAAAATCTTTCAATTGAGGTGCGGTGATGTCCTGGAATCAGGATGTGATGATTGCCTAACGGTGAATGAAGAAGCTCATCAACCGGCTCTGACATCCGAATGTGAAGTTGCGTTCGGCACAGGTCATTGCGAAATTCGGTATTCTCCAACTGGCCTTCCCGAACGAACAGGTGATCCAGCCGTTGGCCGCCCAGCCTAAATAGGGTATAGGCGCCCTCGGGGAAGGTTCCTGAGATGCCGATGCCGAGATCGGACTCGAAATGCGTGTAGACGGTGTAATGCATGGCCATTGACAGCGGACACGTGCAGTGGGCGAGCCCGACGATCTGGTTCTCTGTATCGACGGATGCGATGTTGCCCATGAATGCAACCTGACCTGATAGTAATGATGCGATGTGAAGTGAGAACAAAGCTTGCAGGTCACCTTCGCAGCCAGCAGGAATGCCCTCGTCGTTCAGCCGGGACAGGGCATAGCACCCGGTCGTATGCATATCGACGACCAGATCGAAGCAACGGACACTGCATGCGGCAAGGCGATACTCATCGACCAAGGCGCGTAAACCTCGATATACGGTAATGGCTTCTCGGATGTCTTCGGGATTCGGTCCGATGATGTCTTCGGCCTCACGCGTGAACGCAGCCAACTCCTTTCGCGACACGGTGGCCGAACGAATATGGTCCATCAGTTCCTTGATATCAACGGTAACCAAATCGATGGCTAGGCGTCCTTTCAAGAACGCCGAATCGACATCTGAGGCGATCAGCCATTCCGAAGGTTCACCGATCAGCCCGATGCGGCTGAATCTCAGCGCTTTCCAGGCAGAGGCCAAAACAAGCTCGAGCTGCAGCTCCGGGACGATGTTGGCAGTGTCCCCGAACAGGATGCGGCCGTCTCCGCCGTCTCGGCGGATGCGTGCCAGAATCTCCAAGGATGCAGGCAGGGAATTGTGACCGGGATGAGCAATGAGAATGGACGG
>JAGLYB010000079.1 GCA_023132545.1 Candidatus Bipolaricaulota bacterium | reverse complement strand
TTTCGGACGTTGCAAGAATGTCGGCCATGACGAGCAGTTGTTCGGGGTCGGCCAGGATCCTCTCAAGCTCGGCATCGGTCAGTCCAAAGAGACGCTGGGCAGCGTCAAGGATTGCGGTCGTTTCTACGCTTGTCATGTTGTAGCCCCCTCATATAGCTTGGATGGCGAACCCTTTAAGGCGAGGGTAGCGTGCATACAATCTTCCAGAATGGCCATCGGAGAATGCTGTACCGGACGTTCATCCTGTATTGAACCCAGACACTCGCGCCTATTGGCGACAATAGACATGGACAGTTTCAGACGCCACGATCCTGTCAAGTTCTCTTGATGTGCCATCTTCTGGTTGCTCCCAAGCGCCCAGTGGGGAGGAACAAGGAAACGCGGCAACGAGATTCGCATCAAGTCGCTTGGGGCGCCTTTCTTGAACTCGGGTAGGGCATTGACCCGTGCATCGCTGCGGTCGCCGCCTTCTCCAATACCGAAAAGGCACATCTGCTCCTCAAGATTGAGGAAGAGAACCGACATGGTAGACCTCTCCCGCACATCTGCTGCCATCTTCCTTGCAGACACAGTTCATGCTTCAACAGGTCAAGTTCCTCACCCATTATCCCGATTCCTGAGGTACGATAGTTTGAATTCAGGGAGTCTCTAACCAAGAGGGGTGAGTGTTGTGCAAGATTTGGGGAAAATTGCAGTCATCGCAGGCATCATGGGGGCCTTGCTATTGTTTGGGTTGTTCATGGCGTCCAATGAGCCCGTTGTAGTAGAGCCTGTTCCAGTCGAAGAGCCAGTTGCCGAAGTCACAATCCTTCCGCAACAGACGCTTGAGATGTTGGATCCCATATATTCTGAGAAGGCCGTTTTTCACGACCAAACGATCCGCATCGCTTTCGACGCAGCCTTTACCGAAGATGGCGTAGAAAGCCGGATACCGTTTTGGATTCATAATGTTTCGGACGATGTCATCAATATCCTCTGGGATCGCTGTTCCATTCAGCTCCCTTGTGGAAACACAGTGAATACAGTGAATGAAGCCGGCCCGGACTACTTCGCTCCCATCGGACGAACGATCTCTATCGCACCTGCCGGTGATCTATTTGATGCTTTCATTCCGATCACCGAAATACTATGGACAGATGGCACACCATATCTTACTACCGATGTTCTTGATGAGGGGATCTTCACGCTGGTTCTTGCCATTGAAAGAGCAGCCGGTGGCGTTGGCCATATCATGCAGCCAATGAAGCCCATGCACTCCGAACCGGATTGTGAACCAAGTTGTGAAGTGGCAGTCGTAAGACCGATGGATCACGCGATGTTAATGCCTATGCCAGCAGGCCGCGAGGTTGTGTACTACACATTCCGTTTCGTGCTTCGCTAGCAGCAAGGTTAAAGAATTCGTATTTGTGGGAGCCCCAATCTTGGGGCTCCTTCTATTTGCTTTTGTAGATTTGCGCATTATCCATTGTTTGGTGTAGGCTAAAACACAACTCAAGGACCTCAAGGGCAAAGAGGAGGAGGTGATTGTGGTGGTTCGAAAAAGTGAAGTGACAACACTGTCGATCTATATTCCGAAGAACAAGCTTGAGAAGAAGCCAATCGAACGATTAGATCGACTGGGAGACAAAGTTGATCGATCGATCAACTATCTCGTTGTCGAAGCCATTCTTCAGTACCTCGATCGCGAAGAGAAGAAGAGATAGGCCAGAAGAGGTATCGGGGTCTATCGAGTGTAGGCCCCGAGATCCATTTGGATCCTACATGTCATAGTACAGCACGAATTCGTGAGGATGGGGTCGTTGTGCCACCGCATCTGATTCTGCACGCTTTGTTTGTATCCAGTGTTCGATTTCCTCTTCAGAGAACACGTCACCACAACACAGATAATCGCAATCCTCGGCTAGGCTGTCGAGCGCCTCAGGTAAATTGCGCGGCGCAGCTTCCCCATGATTCTTCTCATACAAATCGGCTTCGAAAGGACCATATCCCATTTCCTCAGCATGGAACCCCTGTTGAATTCCATCAATTCCAGCCATGAGTATGGCGGCAAAGGCAAGGTACGGATTACAGGTTGCATCCATCGTTCGAAGCTCGATGCGGCGCTTGTCTCCCTTGGCATAAGACGGAACGCGAACCGCCGCCGTGCGATTGGCCGATCCGAACACCAAATTCACGGGGGCTTCATACCCAGGCACCAGTCGCCGGAAGGAATTCGTTGACGGATTGGTCCATGCCATCAGGCTGCGCCCGTGCTTGAGCAAGCCTCCAACATAGCACAGGGCGAGTTCCGTCAGCCCATTCTCGCCACTGAAGAGATTGATCCCATCCTTGACCAAGTATTGATGGAGATGCATGCCGTTGCCCGCCTGGCCATGAATCGGCTTGGGCAAGAAGGTGGCTGTCAACCCGCGCTCAACGGCCGTGTTGTGAACAAGTGACTTCACGATGAGCGTTGCATCTGCCATACGAACCAGCGAGTCGAATCCCAGCTCGATTTCCTGTTGGCCAAACGCACCCACTTCATGATGGTGGTACTTGACGGGGATGCCTGCTTTCTCGATTTGCCGAACAACATCACAGCGAAATTCGAACAGGCGATCTTGATGAAGTGGTGCATGGTATGCAGAATGCGGCGTGTTCCCGATTCCAGCTCGATGATCGCACGCTTCAGCCGCATGAATCTCGACACAGTTCGTGCCATTCTCCGTGTCATAGAACACGTCGTTGAACACATAGAACTCGAACTCCGGACTGACCAGGATCTCGTCAGCGATTCCCAATTCCTGCGCATAGGCCACCGCCGCCCGGGCAATACCACGAGGATCAATGTCTGCTGCCCCGCGTGTCTCCGCGTCACGAATGTCGGCAATCAAAGACAGCACTTTCTCGCCAGATCGCTCTTCAACATAGGCTGAGGATAAATCGGGGATTAGGACCATGTCGCTGCCTGCAACAGCTCGATATCCGTAGTTGGAGCCATCGAATCCAAGCCCATCGGCAATCAAACTGGGGGTGAAGCGAACGGACGGAATGGTCAAGTGGCGAAATCGTCCGGCAAAATCAGCTACTCGGAAATCGACGGATTGAATTCCCTGCTCGTCAATCAGGTGTTTGAGCGATGCATAGTCAGTCATAAGCACCTCTTCAAGAGAAAATGGGCCCCAAGCATATCGCACCCTATTGAGAGCGACAAGCTCTGCTGCTCATCGCACCGTATTGAGCGTGTAATGCTTGGGACATCCGATTTGTTACAGGCGTTTAGCGGCATCCAAGTCTATTTGTGCAAATTCTTGGCCGCAACAAACGTCAAGCCCTTCTTGGTTAGTTCGGTTGCAGTTGTGTTCAGGGCGTCGTGCTTGTCCAGATAGCTGCGCTCCAACGCCGGCATCAGGCTGTTCGCCTCGATTTCGCTCTTCGGTAGGAAGTATTCGAGGATATCGGATGGGTGCTCACGCGCGGCATCGATGTCCGGCTTCCCGCCTTCGTGCTTGGCAGAAATGTTGGCCACGTGATCGGCCAACTCAACCAGTTCAGCCGTTCGATCGTACGGCTGGATGACGATTGATTTCTGGGTTTCAGTGATGTGATGCTCGAACCGAACAACGTCTTCCAATCCAAACGATTCGCGCACAGTAGCACCTTTTTCGATGGTCTCGTTATTCACCGAATTCGCCCAGTTGAATCCAATTAGAGACGTCGTCCCATCTTCTCGGGCGAACAGCTTGGCCCCCAGCAACGTCCACAGGGCGGCATAAGGGTTGTCGTTGCCCATGTAGACCGAGATCTTGAATTCGATATCGATGCCCAGCTTGTGCATCAAGTAACCAAGGAAAACGGTTCCCGGATTGATGTTCAGCACTTGGCGCACACCGTATTCGGTGTAGTAGCCGAGAAACTCGTCCACCCACTTCAAGGCATGGCCGTTGGGTTGCCCCACACCGCCGAAATATCCGGTGATGGTGGCCGGCCCGCCCAGGTGGATGTTTGAGCCATCGGTCCCCTTGGTATCGAGTGTTTCCACGTAGCTGGCTCCAACGATCTGCATAGCAGCGGCCACAGCCAGCGTATCCCCCTGATCGGCCACTTGTTCGATCATATTGCGAACTCGGATGTACCTTCCCGGCATGAGTTCGCGCTGTTCAATCGCTTGCTTCGCTTCGACAATGAGCCATGGGAAGAACTGCAACGCGCTGATTTCCAGCGTTACAGCATGTGCCTCGTCAAAGGCCGTCGTAGCAGCCGCATCACCAAGAACGCCCTTTCGAAATCCGTCGATTGATATGAAAGCGCCGGCATCGCGTTGCTCGATCAACCATTCAAGATCGGCGAGATAGGATGAGCCGGATTCTTTCAGGCGCCCCATAAGGCTGGGTAGCTGGCGCGCAGCATCCGATTTGCGGTTGATCTCCTCAGGGCCTCCGTGCTTTTCAACAATGCGCAAGAAATCGTTGATCACCTCGGAATTTGGGTCCGTCAGAAACTCGTTGATCTGTCGCATGTGGTCATCAGAGATCGCTAGACGTTGCCTCAAATCGCTCATCTTGCCTCCTGTCGGTTGGGTGCGTTCACATCAAAGTCAGTGGCTATTCGAATTCCTTCGTCAAGGCGGGGAAGTCGCCAATTTCGGCCTTGAGCATGTGATAACAGTGTTCGTCTGCCGGGAACACGCCGCCCCTCACTTCAGAGACATAGGCTTTCATGGCGTCTGTGACTACCTGGGCCACGTTGGCGTATTTCTTCACGAATTTCGGAGTGAACGCCTGGAACTGCCCGATGATGTCCGAAACGATGATCAGCTGTCCGTCAGTCTCAGGACCGGCGCCAATTCCGAACACAGGGATGGAAAGCTTCTTGGTAATGAAGCCAGCGACTTCAGGCGGCACAGCTTCGAGAAGCAACATCTGTGCACCGGCGTCTTCGATAGCAAGAGCATCTTCGATCAGAGCACGTGCAGACGCGATGGTTCTTCCTTGAGCTTTGTGTCCACCCAGTTGCCCCGAGCTTTGTGGCGTCAATCCGATGTGCCCACATACGACGATTCCAGCGTCGAGGATGGCTTTGATGCGTGAGATGATGCGCTTTCCGCCTTCGAGCTTGAGGGCATCCACGCCGGCTTCCTTCAAGAATCGCCCCGCATCGCGGACAGCGTCCTCGTCGCTGACTTGGTAACTCATGAATGGCATATCGCCCATGACAAACGTGTTCGGGGCAGCTCGTCGAACGGCCTCACAGTGGACGATGCACTGATCCATGGTCACAGGCACGGTCCCCTCGTAGCCATACACGCACATGCCAAGCGAATCGCCGACCAGCAACATGTCCAGGTCGGCCGCCTCGGCAAACTCGGCGGTTGGATAGTCGTAGGCAGTGAGCCAAGCAACCTTATCCCCGTTGGCTTTCATCTTCTGGATCGTGTGAATGCTGTGTTTCTTCTTGTCGGACACTGCTCCTCCTTTGATGACCGTCAATCCCCTGAGAGGGAAAGGCTACAAGGTCACTCCTACTTCCCGCAAGAGGCGGCTAAGCTCGCAAAGCGGCAGCCCCATAACGTTGGTGTATTCGCCAATGATGCTCTCGATGAAAACGGCCGCCCTTCCTTGAATGGCATATGCGCCAGCCTTGTCGGAATATTCACCACTATCGAGATACCATTCGATTTCGTGCTCGGTAATGACTCGAAATCGAACCTCAGTCTCGGCACAGAATTCCCGCTCGATGTCACTTGTTGTGTTCCAAAGGTGGAGCCCCGTGAGCACAGAGTGCGAGTGCCCGGACAACGACCGCAGCATGCTGCCGGCCTCTTCTCTCGAACGTGGCTTGCCCATCACATGGCCCTCAAGAACAACGATCGTGTCAGCACCTAGGACGATGCCTGAATGAGCTTTGCCGACAACCTTGGCCTTGGCACGTGCCGAAGCCAGAACACGTTCACGCGGAGAACCGGAATTGGCCTCTTCCGCATGGCTCGGGATTACAACGAAATCATTCGTGATGCGTGACAAGAGGGCCTGTCGACGAGGCGATTTCGACGCGAGAATTAGGGACATGGTTTCACCAGTGGAATCGTCCGGGTTGGAGAGGCCGATGTCAACTGCGCGGGATTCTCACTATGGATAGTCCACGCCCGAGGTGCCGTAGAATACCGAGAACGGCGCGCTTGAATCGACACTTCGAGGCAATCGAATCACCCCGGCCACTACCTCACCCGGCTCGACACGCTCCACTCGAAGAAAATCTTCTGTGAGTTCTACGAACGACGCCTTACTGAAGAAGACGTAGTTGGTATTGTTCTGCCGGATGTAGAAATTCCACGGCGAGATCTCAGCACCACTTGGGGATACAACCCATACCATCACTGCCCCTGTACCAATAACTTCGTCGAGCGTGGCAAGTAGCTCGGGCCCGAGGAGACTGGTACGAATGGATTCCTCCAACCGAACAAGAAATAGACGAAGCTCGCTTCCTCTCGGGGTCAGCACCATCGTTCGAACAAGCTCCGGATCCAACTTGAATAACGCAGCCATGGCTCCAGATGAGAAATCTTCATGCAGAAGCAAATCCTGTAACGCATCAAGCGTCTCCAGCGGTGAAACCTCAATGGGATCGTGCGACTGGGTAGCCGCTATCGGAGATCCAGTCGCTTGAGCCACGACTGGTATCGATCCGATTTCGAACGAAGCTCGCTCTCCGGCGTAGATCACTTCGAACGGCAAGTCAGTATCAACCGAATCTCCCAAGATGAGTATGCCTTCACTTCCGGAGCCTTGCGAGGAACCACTCGGGTTCAGTTGGAAGCGTCCGGACAAGAATCCGGGAGTGATCTCGTCCCAAGCTTCTAGAGGCGGAGAGTTGATGACACCACTTTGCCGGATTGAAATCAGCTGCGGATCAAACGCAAACGAATCGACAACTGCATTGATACTGGGATTGACATAGATCGCGTTTTGCCCGATGTAGGGTCGAAGGGTTACGGACAACTCTGCAGAGATTTTGCTTTGGAAAGTACGGTCATTGATGAAGACAAACGTAATTGTCAATTCGGTTCCGCCGATTTCGAGATTCACGAGATTCACGAGATCACGATCCAATCCCGTTGCTTCGGCGAAGTCATCACGCGAATCCGCGGCAGTAAAAAGCGACACGGCCCACAAGAGGAGGAGAACCAAACCAACAGCTCTCCCCATCACTGTGATCCGTATCACGTTCAATCACCCAGTTTCGAAACTTCTACCTAACCTTAACTAGCAAGGACCGCCACACCAAAAGCCGGCGAACGCGAAGATCCAAAATGCCCAGAAGAAAGCAAGAAGCATTCC
>JAGLYB010000078.1 GCA_023132545.1 Candidatus Bipolaricaulota bacterium | reverse complement strand
AATGCCTCTTCCAACGCATCGATCCGATGTTCCAATTCTATGATTCGGCCCGCGTTTCGAGCGGCCGCGTCTTCGGCGGTTTCAGCTCGCCGTATCACATTGTCGAGCTGAGTTTGCGTTTCCAGGGCCTGTCGGCGGAAAGTACTGCAGCCCGTTACGAGTGCTCCAACAACAGCCACCAGCAGAACGAGCGTGAGGCCTTTCTTTAGGCTCGCCTTCATGATTTTTCTCCTTGGGATCCAGAAGAGCCAAGCGCTGACTCTTCCTTCCCTCTGAACTGGCTTTGATACAGGCGGTAGTAGGCTCCATGCTGTACAAGCAGCTCCTCATGGTGTCCCTGTTCGACGATTTCACCGTCTTCGATCACCACGATCTTGTCGGCATTGCGAATGGTCGAGAGACGATGGGCAATCACAAAGCTGGTCCGTCCCCTCATCAATTCGAACAAGGCTTCCTGTATCTGAACTTCGGTCCTCGTGTCCACCGAGCTGGTGGCTTCGTCGAGGATGAGAATGCGGGGATCGGCCAAGATGGCTCGTGCGATCGCCATCAGCTGGCGTTGCCCCTCGGACAGGTTGGCTCCGCGCTCGGATAACTCGGTTTCGTAGCCCTGGGGCAGCTGCTGGATGAAGCGATCGGCGTTGGCCAGCTTGGCAGCTTCCATCACGTCTTCGTCGGATGCATCCAATCGGCCGTAGCGAATGTTCTCTAGAACGGATTCGGCAAACAGGAACGATTGCTGCAGCACAATTCCCAATTGCCGACGAAGCGATTCCTTATGCACGGTTCGAATGTCCTCGCCGTCGATCAGGATGGCACCGGAATCGATGTCATAGAACCGGGTTAACAGATTGATAATCGTCGTCTTTCCTGCGCCGGTCGGGCCGACGAGGGCTACAGTTTGCCCGGCATCCGCATGCAAGCTGACGTCCTTCAGCACGGGTACGTCCGGTACGTACCCGAAATTGACATGATCAAACGTAATGTCGCCTTTGATCTGCTCCAGATCCACAGCATCGGCCGTGTCCTCAAGATCGGGCACTGTGTCGAGCACGTTGAAGATACGTTCAGCACCGGCCAAGGCAGATTGAACTTGGTTGTACAGATCTCCCAACTGACGAAGCGGTTGAGCGAATCGCCGCGAGTAGATAAGGAAGGTGGCGATCAACCCAACACTAACTAGATCGTTGATTGCCAGCCATCCTCCGAGACCGGCCACTACAGCCACGTTGGCATTGGATAGAACCCCCATCATGGGCATGATGAGCAGGGCATAGCTCATGGCATGGATCCCCGCTTTGCGTACAGAGGCGTTGGCGGTATCGAACTTATCCAACACGCGATCTTCTTGTCCAAATGCCATCACCACACGCTGTCCGCTGTAGGTTTCTTCCAACGTTCCGTTGAGGGTGCCGAGATTCGACTGATAGCTGCGGAACGCTCCCCGCGTCTTCTTTCCGACTAATGCGACCAATCCCATCATCAAGGGCAGGAAGATCATGGATGCCAGCGCCAACCAAGGGCTAAGCAAGAACATCACGATCAGGATTCCGACTAGGGTCAGAAGGCCCGAGAACAGTTGTGTTACGTTTTGGCTTAATACGCGGCTGATGGCATCCATATCGTTGGTCAATCGGCTCATCAACTCGCCGGATGACCTGCTGTCGTGGAAGGCCAGAGACTGTCTCTGGATGTGTTCGAACAAGCTTCCCCGCAACACGCGCATGGCTTTCTGTGCGATGGTGGCAATCAAGATGCCTTGCCCTGTATTGGCAATCCAGGCGATGACATACGACACTCCCATGATCCCAACAATACGCAACAGGACAGACAAGGGTTCACCGGCCACCAACTTGTCGATGGCCAAACCCATCAGATAGGGACCTAGAAGAGCCATGGCTGTTCCAAACGTCGCCAGAACGAATACTGTGATCAGGGTCGCTTGATGCGGCCGTAGATATCCGAGCAGCCGACGGGTAGTTCCTCGCACGTTCTTGGCTTTCTCAAAACGCATACCATGGCCTCCGCCCGGACGCATCATGTTCCTAGGGCGGGCGGGAGTTGCTGATTGAGATCGATTGTTGTTAGACATTGACGGCTACCTCCCCTGAAGGGCTTTCCTTCGATGGGGAATCACCCAATTGCGACTCGTAGATCTCGCGATAGATGGGGCTTCTTTCCAACAGCTCGGCATGCGTTCCCATTGACTCGATCCGTCCCTTGTCGAGGACAAGGATTTTGTCGGCGAGCAACACGGTGCTAATTCGTTGTGCTACGATGAATCGTGTCGTCGAGTGTTCGGAGTCCGAGATCAACCGATCCAGCGCGTCCTGAAGTTTGACTTCTGTTTCGATGTCCACAGAGCTGGTTGAGTCATCGAGGATGAGCACTTTGGGCTTAACGAGCAGGGAACGTGCGATGGCGATCCTCTGCCGCTGACCTCCTGAAAGTGTG
>JAGLYB010000077.1 GCA_023132545.1 Candidatus Bipolaricaulota bacterium | reverse complement strand
CCCCCACAATCCTGTTCGCTGATCCCGGCCACAGCAATTCCTAGACATCACAGTATACAGATTCCGCGTTCTTGCCTGAGTTACGGAGATCACATTGGGGAACAAAGTGCAAGCATGATCTTCATCTTGCTTGCCCTTGCCGGTCGAGTGAAATAACCTTTTGCAAAACCAATCGAATACTCTGCTTCGGATGGGGATGAGGCCTGCACTAATGAGTAATCCCGACAACCATGCCAATGTCTATGAAACAACCAAAGCCAGCGTCGGCTATGTTCCGAGGAAGCTGGCAACTCGATCACTGTACGAAGCATTGGGTTTTTGTTGCGGCTTGGAAGTCCACCAACAGCTGAAGACCGAGAAGAAGCTCTTCTGCCGTTGTCCGGCCGGACTCTATCAAGCAAGCGACTCTTACGATGCACAGCTTGTACGCCACATGCGTCCCACCCTGAGCGAATTGGGGGAGTATGACGGGACCGCACTGATGGAGTTCAAGACAAAGAAGAACATCATCTATCGCATCAAAGGCGAGACCGCCTGCACCTATGACATCGACGATACACCCCCGTTCGCGATGAACCGTGAAGCCCTGCGCATCGCAACGGAAATCGCACTGCTGCTGGGGTCCCAGATCGTGGGAGAGCTGCATATCACTCGAAAGCAGTACTTGGATGGGAGCATCCCAACCGGGTTCCAGCGGACAGCCATTGTCGGCATTCACGGAGAAATCCCATTGGCTAACAAGACGGTCCGAATTCTCCAGCTCAGTATCGAAGAAGATTCCTGTCGCGAGGTGTCCGACATCGGTCATGAACGAACGTACAGCACCGATCGTCTCGGGATACCGCTAGTTGAGACTGTTACCTACCCAGATTTGTTGACGCCCGATGAGGCCGCCGAAGCCGCTCAGCACATTCGATTTCTCAATCGCAGCACAGGGCACGTCAATGTGGGCATCGGAGCCGGCCGTGAAGACGTGAACGTCAGCATCGAGGGAGGAACACGCGTCGAGATCAAGGGCGTGCAACATATCCGATGGATTCCCGAGCTCACGCACAATGAGGCGTTTCGGCAAAAGGCGTTACTCGCAATTCGTTCCGAATTGATAGCCCGCATTTCGGATCCCGAATCATGGAAGCCCTTTGCCCTTCCGCTCAGTCCGGAAGACTATCAGGCATCCTTGCCTATCGAAAAACAACCTGAAGCTCTGGTTGCGATACATCTTCCGGGTTTCAAAGGCATCTTGTCGTTCTTCACCAATCCGAGCCGCTGTTTCGCCGACGAGATCTCCGACCGCATCAAGGTCGTTGCCTGCATCGACAAACCAAACATGGCCCATTCGGAGGAGATCAACCCGCAACTCGGGCACGACGATTGGAGCCGCATACGAGAAGCGCTTTCAAGCAGCGACGGCGATGCTCAGATCCTCGTCTGGGGGCCTCAAAGCGATATGGAGACGGCCATCGAGACGATCGAAGAACGCTGCCGAATGGCGTTCGAGGGCGTTCCCAACGAGACCCGCAAGGCGCTGGCCGACGGCACCACCTTGTTCGAACGCGTGTTGCCAGGACCTAATCGCATGTATCCAGATACGGATTCAGCCCCTATCCCCATTGACGAAGCCGTCATCGAGGCAATTCGCTCCGCACTTCCCCGCAGCATCAGCGACTGCACAACGCAGATGCGCGAATGGGGCATTCCCGAGGATTGCTGGGCATTCATTCTCAAGCGTACGCTCTTCCCTTTGCTAGAAAAGCTGATTCGAGAGCAAGGCGTAGGCCCAACGTTCGCCGGGACACTTCTCGGACACACGTTGAGACACGCTTGCGGAGACCGGCCGGGAGATGGCGAATGGATTCTCAACCTAGTTCGCGAGGTCCACAAGCGAGGTTTGGAGAGGGACATTCTGAGGCCATTGATTCCGATTGCGTTCGCCGATCCTCAGTTGGGGTTCGATGAGATGCTGAGCCGAGTTGGCTACACGACGGCAACTGAGTCGGATATCTTCGCAAGAATCCCGGACCTACTAGCGCAGTTTAAGCCGAAAAGACGAAGAAACGCCGAACGTGCCTTGCGCAATTGGATCATGGGGCAACTGCGGCCAGTAGCTCTAGGGAACGTGTCTCTTGCGGATCTTGCCCTAAGGATTTCAGAAGGAGTCGTCCAGTGAGCGAAGATAAGACGAAAGGCTATCGCGGCGAATCCTTGGACGCCCTTCACAAATTCGGCATCGGCGTGTGGGATGACGTCATCCTGAAGACGACACGCGGTGAGTTCAGCGGCATCATCTTGCCTAGATCCGAATTCGATGATTCGCGACATCTCGTGCTCAAGCTAGCAACCGGCTACAACATCGGCATCGATATCCGTACCCTCACTGAAGCCACCGTGCTGGGTTCCAAGGAAGCGCACTACAAGATTCCTGAAAAAGCATTTCCGGTCTCCCCGGACAAACCCTACGTAACACTGCTGGGGACGGGCGGAACGATCGCATCGAGGCTCGATTATCGTACCGGAGCCGTTATCCCTGCCTTCTCGCCAGGCGAATTGTATGGAGCGGTTCCCGAGCTGGCCGATATCTGTAATTTAACAACACAGAAGCTATTCGGCGTCTTCTCCGAGAATATGGGGCCGCACCAATACATCGTCTTGGCTCATGCGATCAGAGATGAGATTGAAAAAGGCATCGATGGCATCGTTATCGGCCATGGCACGGATACCATGCATCACACAGCCAGCGCCCTGGCATTCATGGTACAGAATTCCCCCATCCCCATTGTCATCGTCGGATCGCAGCGATCGTCAGACCGCCCGTCCTCGGATGCCGCATTGAATCTGATTCACGCTACCACCACCGCTGCAACATCGGACATTGCCGAGGTTATGGTATGTATGTTCGGCCCGACATCTGATGAGTACGGACTGCTCCATCGCGGAACACGCGTACGAAAAATGCATTCGTCCTATCGCTCGACATTCCGAACCATCGGTGATATCCCCCTAGCCAGGGTCACACGCGAAGGCGTTGTTCCACTTCGCGCAGATTACAATCGCCGTCGTCGCGATGATCGCTATGTCGACATCAACGCCGTATTCGAAGAACGGGTCACCATGGTCTACTACTACCCCAACATGCATCCCGACATCATCGACGGCGTGGTTGAGAAGGGATACAAAGGCATCGTGATCGCTGGAACGGGGTTGGGTCACGTCAACAAGCCGATCTATCCAGCCATCGAGCGGGCCACCGCCGCCGGAGTCGCCATCTACATGACTGTCCAAACGCTATGGGGATACGTGCACATGTTCGTATATGACACAGGCCGTGATCTGATGGCCAAGGGCATCATTCCGGCAGAAAACATGCTTCCCGAGGTAGCCTACATCAAGCTGGGCTGGGCGCTGGGTCAGACCGATGATCTGGATCGTGTACGCGAGATCATGCTGACTCCGGTATGTGGAGAGACCACCGAACGCGAACCCTACGACGGATACCTCGTGTTCCAGGGCGGCATGCCGGAGATCACCGAGTTCCTGAAGACGATCCACAAATAGCTCAAAGATCTGCGGGGCACGACCTGAATTACCGTAGAGGGCACAAAGATCGCTGAGACGAAACATTGAGGTTTCTCTATTCCACTCTCGCCGAACTCTACGAGTTCGGCGGTAAAAGCTTCTGTCAAGAGAAGTGGAAGTTCGTTCAACAGCCTCCGAAGTGCTGCTCCAGTCTGCGGAGAGCGCGCAGTTCCTCAGACTGTCCCAGTTTGGCTTTGTGAATGGCTCGTTCCAGCAAGTCGATCGTCTGATCATACAACGGTCTGTCGACGGGATAGGGGATGCCGTCCTTACCTCCATGCGCAAATCCGAATCGGGCCGGATCTTGGTAGCTGGGTTCAGCACCATAGGCCAACTCGGCAATCAACGACAAGGCGCGAATCGTTTTGGCTCCGACACCCGGCAAGCACAATAGCTCTTTGAAGTTCGCGGGCTGCGCTTCGTAGGTCTTGAGGAAGATCCGATCCAACCGCTTGGGAGAAATGTCGGATACCAGAATCTCGTGGCGCTTGGGAAGAGACAGCGACTTCAGCTTGACCAATTCGTCTATGAGAGACACGGGCTTCTCTCTTGATAGTTCCGTACTTGCGCTCCGTGTACCCCCGCTTGATTTGGCAACCAGGTTCAAGCTTGTCTTTCGCTGATCGCAGCAGATTGCGGCATGAGGCTCGTTCACGAAATCGTCTACTGAAGAGGACAGCCAGTGATAGCGTCGAGCAAATCCATTGCTGTCGTTCATTCCCTGCTGCACGACGGCCCAATTGCTGGCACGATCGAATAGAAAAACGTGATGATAAAGCTGATACCCGTCTTGAACAGCGGCACTATCCACCTTGGCGGACGTGCGGCTGGCATCGACCAGCATCTCTGCGTCAACGCCTGTCTTCTCTCCCCACGCAATGATCTCTGCCGGCGTTTTACGAGAGGCCGCTCCTTTTCCACCTGCTACAAAGAGGCCCAACTCTTCTTCCCGGCCTTTGATGCCCTCTTTGATCGCACCACAGGTGGTAGTGGTCACACCGCTGGAGTGCCAGTCAAATCCCAATACGCATCCCAATGATTGAAACCAGAAGGGATCGGAAATTCGAGTGAACAGCCCGGAGACACCGTGTTCCAGCACAATCAGCTCGGTGATGGAACCAGCCAGCTTCGTCATCCGCTGGAAGAGCCATCGCGGTGCACGGCCATGGTGAAGAGGAAGATCCGATGTTCCTGTACGCATACCCGACTGTACAGGAACAAGGCATGATGCGTCGATGGAATCGGTTAATCCGTTGCACTGCCCGAACGTCCAACCAGCCCGCTTCACGTTCCGGAAAGGACACGCTCGCCATCCGAGGCACCGATTACACGCGTGGGGGGATAATTCGATCAATCAATCCGTATTCGATCGCTTCGCTGGCGGACATGTAATAGTCGCGGTCGGTATCCTTCTGGATCGTTCGCTTCACCTTTCCGGTGTGCTCGGCAAGAATCTTCACGATCAAATCGCGCATCCGAAGAAGCTCTTCGGTTTGGATCTTCACGTCGACTGCCTGGCCCTGCGCGCCACCTAGTACTTGATGCAGGAGAATCCGCGAATTCGGCAGCGCCGAACGCTTACCTGGGGCACCGGCAGCCAACAGTACGGCGGCCATGCTCGCAGCCTGCCCAATGCAGATGGTGGCCACATCGCACTTCACGAAGCGCATGGTGTCATAGATGGCCAATCCGGCGGTCACAATTCCCCCAGGAGAGTTGATATACAAGCGAATGTCCTTGGAGGGATCCTTGGCTGCCAAGAACAGAATCTGGGCGATAACGACATTGGCTACCTCGTCATCAATCGCATCCCGGAGGAAGATAATACGGTCCTCCAGCAAACGCGAATAGATGTCGTACGATCGTTCGGCATGACCGGTGTGGTCGATGACAAAGGGAATCTGCGCGCTCACGATGCCTCCTCCTTCTCCGTAATGGTTGCCGACTCACCCAAAGTGGCGAAGATGCGTTCGTTGATCTTTCCAAGCCGGTAGTCCTCCCACCGGTCTTCCGCCTTCAGGCGCGCCGTGAAACGTACTGGATCTTCCTCATATTCGGCCGCATCTTGCTCAGCCAATCTCGCAAGTTCTTCATCGTCAATGGCGATGTCCAAATCTTCAGCCAGCTGGCGGAGAACGAGTTCTCGTCGAATACGCGCTTCGATCGAGATCCTGATCTCATCCTTCAACTCATCTTCTGTCTTTTCACGCTGTTCGAGATACTCGGAGAATGTGCGGTTCGATTCGGGCCGATCGAGAGATTCACGCAATCGCTCCACTTCCTCTTCAACAAGATCATTCACGAAGGCTTCCGGAAGCGGGATGTCCGTCTTCGCCAACACAGCTTCCAGCAAGGCTGAGTCAGCCCATTGCTGATGAAGATCCTTGCGTCGTTTGGCGATTCGGGTTTCGATGTCCTTCTTCAGCGCCTCAAGATCGTCGTATCCGGCATCCTTGGCCAAGTCGTCATTGACTTCGGGAAGGATGACTTGTCGCAGCCCTAACACTTCGAGCGTCGTCTTCATCCGCTTGCCGTCCGGAAGCTCGGCGTCAATCTCAACAGTCGATCCGATGGCTGCGCCAACCAGGCTCTGCGTAATGGGGTTGTCGTTCATAGCACGCGTGTCCCATTCCTGCTCGCCCTCTTTCACGCGTACGAGGTCGCCATCGGAAATTACCTCGCCCTCTAGCTCTCCCAGTACTCCGAATTGCTGTTGCACGTCATCAAGCGCCTGCTTCACGTCGTCATCCGAGACCGCCTTCAGCGGCGGGACAGTCGCTTCCAGACCCTTGGTCTCGGGCAGCTGAATCTGCGGAAGCGTGGAGAAGGTGGCAGTGAACACGAACTGCTCCGTTTCGCCGAAATTCACGATGTCCAACTTCGGCGTGGAAACGGGGTGCAGCTCCAACTCGGTCAGCGCAATAGGCAAGTGCTTACGCTGCAGTTCCTCCTGCGTCTCTTGCAGGAAAATATCTCGGCCAAATCGACTGTCCAGGAAACTGCGGGGAACGTGCCCCTTGCGGAATCCAGGAACGCTAACTTCTTTGCCATAATCTCTATAGATTGCTTCGATCTGCTGTGACACACCTTCGACCGGAATCGAAACCTGAATGGTCGCTTCGATCTCCTGTCGATCGGTGATTTGGTAATCTGCTTTCGTACTCATCTTTGAACAGCAACTCCCAAGGTTCTTCTGGATGGGCGGATTATACGAATCCCAGATAGAGGCGGCAATGGCGCGGCTTCGAATTAGGTGAACATGAGAACGAGCCAACGATATCCGAGCAATTCTATTCCCAATCTCCAAATGGCCTCGAACACACCGTCGAGTACACCCAGATAAAACAATGCAAGAACGATGATGAATCCATAGCGTTCCAAGGAGAGCATGATCCGGCGACCCTCGGTGGGAAGGAAATAGGTCAGCACTCTTGAACCATCCAGGGGAGGGATAGGAATTAGGTTCAACACAGCCAAGAATAGGTTGATTGTCACAAGCTTGCCCAGCAACGCGAAAAATGCCGTCAGCAAGTTCACTCCAAATGAAACCGATGCCGGGTTCAACGACTGCGGAACCATCAACAGCAGAAGTCGACCGAAGATGACCGTACCAAGAGCCAGGGCGATATTCGTTCCAGGCCCAGCCAATGCTACAAGCAACATACCGCGAAATGGATCGCGGAAATTGCGAGGATTGATGGGCACTGGCTTGGCCCATCCGAACAGCGGAGCTCCAATAATCGCTAGGATGACAGGAACGAGGATGGTTCCAATCGGATCGATATGAGCCAGTGGATTCAGAGTTAGTCTTCCCAGATTACGAGCCGTAGGGTCTCCCAGACGCAATGCCATGTAGCCATGCGCCACCTCATGCAACACAATGGCCATAAAGACGGCAACTAGGGACAGCGCAATATCTAGAATCAAATCGATGTTCATGCCTCTCCTTCCGGCAACTCGACCGTCAGTGTATCCGTGTCCCTTACGTTTACCAGCCCTGCAGGCGCTCCCTTGGGTTTTCGAACTTTCTTCACTTGTGTCATGGTGATCTCGACACGCCGTTCAGATTTCGCTTTGGAATGGAGAGCGGCCAACCGGCCGGCCGATTGCAGAACAGCATCGGGAATGCGCTCTTGCCCACGTGCACGGATCACGACATGCGAGCCGGCATAATCCTTGGCATGCATCCATATATCGTTAGGCGAAGCCGCTCTGAGCAGGGCATCGTTCTGGCGAGCACTCTTCCCCAACCAGATATGGAATCCATCCACTTCGAATTGTCGAAATGGCAGCGCCTTCTTCGGAAGAGGCGCCTTCTTCTTTCGATTCGGCAGCATCTCAAGAATCTCTGATTCCACTGCCTCATCGCGTTGACGCGCATCTAGAGAGCGCTGCAGCAGACCAAGCTCCCGTCTTAATCGCTTCAATCGGATGTGAACATGCGGATGACCGCGACGGATGCGTTTGGCTCGCTTGTATAAGGACTGCGCGTTCTCTATGGCCGACAACGACGGATCCAACGCGATTGTCACAGTGCTTTCGTCTATCGGATTTGTCAGAGTGACCGAGTCATCCCCTGGCGGAATGTCGGATTGGAACGTCATCAACAGATCGGCTTGCGATTGCCAAGCATCAGCCTGCGACGAATCCTCCAACCAATCCAGCAATTTCTCGATCGTCCGTTCCCTCGCTCGCACAGCTCGCTTCAAATCTCGCAACAACGCATCCTGAGGAGGCAGGTTCTCCTGCCTCACGCCCACCTTGACTCGATCCAATGCCTCCTGGAAGCCGTCTGCCTGGATTGCCGGAGGAGGTAGCGGATAGAAGGTGGCCCGTGATTGATCCTCTGTGACATAAGCTTGAGGGCTCCTGACGAACGTCAATAACGCCTTGAGCCGAACACTCAGCTCTAGAGCAAGATCATCGCCAGTTGATTCAGAAACCAGATCTGCCGCCGTTTGTCGCCCAATCCCGTCTACTCTTCGGGCCAACGCTTCTGCGGGACTCCCTTCGGCAAACCATCCCTCAAGCTGAGTTCGTGCGACTTGACTGGGATCGCACTTGTCTTGAGGCGGCAGCCCGACGTACGAACGTCCAATCGAATTCCGACGGTCCGATCGTAGCGACTTCACCAACTTACCCTCCTTGATCAGATGCAAATTCCCCCGAGTGCCGACCAACTCGGCGATCAGCTGATACGAGAACCGCTCCGCTCCATCTCGTCGCAGGATGTCCAGGGCGATGACGCGATCCCATCCAAATTGGCTCAGCGCGATGATCCTTCCTCCTCGAAGATGCTTGCGAAGCAACATGACAAATACAGAGGGTTTGGCCGGGTTCTCGATATCGCGCTTCGTTGTGCGAACGCTGGCTTCGCTCAAGTCGATAACCAGCCGGACATCCTCGCCAGCAAAGAGGCGTAGAACAAATTGCCCCTTATCCGGCTGATAGATGGTTCGGATCGTACCATCGGCAATTCGCGGGGCGATTTCCGCAAGCGAAGCTGCAATAGATAATCCGTCCATTCTTCCTCCGGTTGAAGGCACTTACGCGCATGATATAATGCCGATTGTACTGCCAGCGTAGCTCAGTGGTAGAGCAATGGTTTCGTAAACCATAGGTCGGAGGTTCGACTCCTCTCGCTGGCTTTT
>JAGLYB010000076.1 GCA_023132545.1 Candidatus Bipolaricaulota bacterium | reverse complement strand
AAGGCTTCGATCGGCTCGACGTTGAGCGGCTCACCTGCAGATAGGGCGTCCTTGAGTACGACGTTATGGTTCGCCAAATCGGGCAGCTGCGCGAACAGACGATACTCGGTCGGTGTGCAACACAGCTTTGTCACTTTGTACTTCTCCAGTAATTCGATGTAGCGCTCGCCGTCGAAACGTCCGTTGTACATCAGTTGCGCTGCCCCTGACGTTAACGAAACGCCGATCGGGCTCCAATACCACTTGGCCCAACCGGGAGCCGTGGTCGCCCAAATGATGTCGTCTTCAGTGGCCCCGTACCAATAACGCGCCGTAATGCGATTGTGGCAGTACATCCATCGATGCTTGTGCACGACTGGCTTGGGATTTCCGGTGGTCCCGGAGGTGAAGTTGATCGTCATTGGATCATTAACGGATAGCTGAACCTTCTGCCCCGTCTCGTCGGCGGACTCAACCAGATCCTCAAACCGGATCCATCCGTCGCGAGGATCGGGGCTGTTGATGAGGATGAACGTTTCCAGCGGACAGTCTCCGCGAGCCGCTTCCACGGTTTCCACGACGGAGGCATCAGCCACGATCACCTTGGCACCGCTGGCTTCGGAACGATAGGCAATCTCCTTAGCCTTCAGCATTTCTGAACATGGAACGGCCACGCCGCCGGCTACGAACGTTCCCAGCTGCGCCATGTGCGCCTCGGGCAAACGCGGGAGCACGTGCAGAATGGGGTCGCCTTTTTGTACACCCAGTCCGATCAACGCGCTGCCAAAACGGCGCGTCCCCTTCACCAACTCGGTATACGTGACTTGCCGCTCGTTCCCGGTTGCGTCTTCCCAGAAAACGGCGACTTTGTCTGGGTTCACCCGGGCATGCCATTCGACAACATCCACGATGTTGTAGTCGGATGGGATGTCCCACGTGAACTGTTCGAGTTCCTGTTGGTACAGCGCTTTGTCATATTGCATCGTTTCGGACCACCTTACTCCATGCTTTTGATTCGGAACGGTGCATCTTATAGCATATCCGCGAATCCCGCACCAAGCCGAGGAGTTTTATGAAAGCTAGTCTAGTCCTGAATTCGATCACAGCGAAGCGCTTGATTGCGCAAGGCGTCGCCACCCATCCCATTGTCGCAGACGCCATGAGCAGAGGAATCGTCGTTGTAACCCTGGGAACAACCAACGGGTACGTCGCATCCGAATTGCTTGGCGAACCCATCGACCAAGGAGCATTCGCCGCTGGGTTGATCGATGATCGATGGAACATCAATGCCCGGCTCGGCGAAGCCGGCGACTTGGTTCTCAAGAACGGCACGCAGATCCCGTTCGACGAGAAGACCGTACTCGGCGACTTGACGACAGGAGATGTCATCATCAAGGGCGGAAATGCTCTCGATCCGTTCGGAACCGTCGGCGTATTACTGGCAGCCGCCACTGGAGGGACAGTGGGGCGCTATGTACCCACAGCCATCGCCCGTGGCATTGACATTGTGATTCCCATTTCCGTCGCTAAATCCATTCATACCCCGATTGCCGATCTGGCACTCGAATTGGGCAGCTGCAAGCTGGAGCTTTCGATGGGCCTCCCCTGTGGCATGTATCCGCTCACCGGCCATGTCGTGAGCGAGATCGAAGCGCTCGAACTGCTGTTCGGCGTTCGCGCAATGCATGTTTGCTCCAGCGGTATCGGCATCGGCCGGGGAAGTGTTAGCCTCCTTATCGAAGGAGAAGTGGAACAGGTTCGCGCAGCGTTCGAATGCGTAGAGCAACTTTCCGAATTGCCGGAGATCCCCGTCGAAGGCCGGAGATGACCGACTCCTACCTCACGATAAGGGATTCGACTCTCCACAAGATCACACGTAAGAAATCGCGCTTCATCGCGCTGCTTTCACCGGCTATGTCTCAGGATGATGTCCAGCGGCAGATGGATGCTGTACGCAAGTCCTATCATGACGCCACCCACCATTGCTCCGCGTTCCGGCTCTTGGTCAACGACACCATCGTCGAAGCGTCCAGTGACGACGGCGAACCATCAGGCTCCGCCGGCCATCCTATGATGCAACAGCTGATCAGCATGAATCTCTGCAATGTACTGGCTATCGTCGTCCGCTACTACGGTGGGACAAAGCTGGGAGTGGGCGGGTTGGTTCGAGCCTATTCTGACGCTGTGTCCGAGGCCCTGGAGCAGGCGCACGTGATCACACGAACGATAATGTCTCGTATTACCATTCGATTTCCCGTCGAAGTAAACTCAAGTGTCATGTCTATCGTTCATCGTTTTTCGGCACACATCGAAAGCCTGATCTATGAAGAGCCGGTTCGAATCGAGATTACGCTTCCTCCTTCTCAGGTGGAGGCGTTTCGCGCCGCCCTTACTGAAGCCACTGGGGCTCGAATCGAGATGGAGGTAGAGCTATGATCGA
>JAGLYB010000075.1 GCA_023132545.1 Candidatus Bipolaricaulota bacterium | reverse complement strand
CCGCTCAATTCTTTCGCTTTGCGCGCCTGGCGCTTGGGCTTTGAACTCTTCTTCGTATTCTTATGAAAAAAGTTCGACATGTGATGGTAGAGCTTCCCGCTCTTCGAACGCTTGAAGCGCTTCTTGGCCGCTGAGTGCGTCTTCTGTTTCGGCACTTCTCATTCCTCCTAAATGCTTATTGGACTTTATTAGTAGGGACAACCAGCAGCTGCAATATCTTCCCTCTGGCCGTCGGGTTCCCTTCGGCGCGAGCAATATCACTAACTTCTTCCTGCACTCGCTTTAACAGTTCTCGTCCCCTTGAAGCATGTACGATCTCTCGACCGCGGAAGAAGATACTCACACGAACGACGTCGCCTTTACCCAAGAATTGGCGAACGCGATTCATCTTGGTCTGGAAATCATGTTCGCCAATCTTGATGGTGAACTTGACTTCCTTCAACTTGGAACGATGCTTGCCCTTGCGTTCGCTCTTCTCTTGCTGATAGTGGTACTTGCCGTAATCCACAATCTTGCAGACGACAGGTTTCGCCAGAGGCGCCACTTCCACGAGATCCAGACCCTTTTCCTTGGCAATCGCAATAGCTTCGTCACGCTTTAGTACGCCCAGGTTCTGGCCTGTATCATCAATGACTCGGACTTCACTTTCGCGAATCCGTTCATTGATTCGCAGTTTTCGTTTGTCGATCCTAACCTCCTAGCTAGTGGGGCTCGGTCTTTCCAATCCCCGCTTACGATAGTACCCATGCTCTTCAATATACTTTGCAACTTCTTCCGGAACCCACTCACGGATTGATTCACCGCGTTGGATGCGTTCCCTCAAATCTGAAGATGAGAGATCTACATCTTCCATTTGCAGAGGAACGATCACCGCCTCGCGAAATGGAGAAACATCGAATACATCGAGGCTCACACCACTTCTCGGGGCAATAATGAACGGAACACTGCGCAGAAGCTCGTGCGGCTCTTTCCACGTGTCGAGCTTCAACAAGCGATCGGCTCCCACGATAAAGCAAATCCCTTGCGGGTAATCATCCTTCAAAGCTCGGATCGTGTCAATAGTATAGGAAGGGCCCTCGCGATCAACTTCGATCCTGGAAATTTCAAACTTGGGATTGGATTCGACTGCCAGCCGTACCATTTCGAATCGGCCTTCTTTGTCGCCGTCAAGCACCCGTTCTTTGTGCGGAGGGATGCCATTGGGAATGAAGGTGATTCCCGACAGTTCATATTGATGAAGAGCCGCTCTTGCCACCTCGAGATGTGCGTTGTGCAGAGGATTGAACGTCCCACCGAACAGCCCTACTCTACCCTTCAAGTTCAAGTTCAATCTCCCCAATCCGGACTGTTTCAGTGTCCGTCAAGCCTTGCCGTCGCAGTTCCTTTAGGACCCCCATTTTATCCAAGCGAAGCCCCAAATATTCCTGTGCATCATAGCTATCCAACACGAGTTTCTTGACCAGATTCTCTACAGTCTTCCCATAGACGACAAGCACGCCATCTTCTCGATCAACGGAGAATCCCGTTTCCCCCTCGAAGCGGTAGATCTTTCGCCGCACTGGAATCGTTTCGGGCTCGTCCTTCGTGCGAACACCCTGAAGCAGATAGAAAGCCCGCTGAACAAGCGTACGAACGCCGTGACTTGTGGCTACAGAGATGGGCAGAAGGTCGATCCCGCGCTCGCGAAACTGCTCTTGAACACGCTCTAGATCCTCGTCAGACACTGCGTCAATCTTATTGCCGACCACGATTTGGGGGCGCTTTGCAAGGTGTGGGTTGAAGGACTCCAATTCATGGTTGATCGCGTCGTAATCCTGAACAGGATCCCGCTCCTCCATCGGAGCCAAGTCAATCATGTGGATAAACGCCGCCGTGCGCTCAACATGCCGCAGAAACCGATCCCCCAAACCTCTTCCCTCGTGCGCTCCCTGAACGAGTCCGGGCACATCGACAGCCACGAATTGATTCTTGCCGTCCACATCCACCACGCCAAGATTGGGCACGAGCGTGGTGAACGGATAATCAGCCACCTTGGCACGCTTCCCTGAAATCGAGGAGATAAGGCTGGATTTGCCGACGTTTGGGAATCCGATAATTCCAATATCCGCAATAAGCTTCAGCTCAAGCTTGAGAGTTCTTGCGTCTCCGCCCAAGCCTCGCTCGCAAATACGCGGCGCTCGCCGCCGTGATGTTGTGAAGCTGCTGTTGCCGCGCCCGCCTTCGCCACCTTCTGCAACCAGCGCTTGTTCGCCGGCACGACTGAGGTCGGCCAGAAGCTCCCCGGACGTTGTGTCCCGAATGATCGTCCCTAGTGGAACGAGAACGATAAGATCGGGGCCAGTAGCGCCTTGCTTGTTATTGCGAGAGCCATTGACACCATTCTCCGCCTCAAACAGTGGACGGTGTCGGAATCGATAGAGAGTCGAAAGACTGGGAGATGCCTCGAGAACGACAGATCCACCCCCACCGGCATTGCCACCGTCCGGGCCGCCATGAGGATTCTTGGGGCCCGAAACGAAATGGATCACTCCATTCCCGCCCCGTCCTCCACGAACACGAACGGTTGCTTCGTCAATAAACATAGAATTGCAGAGGAATGATCCGCCGCCAGCTAGGCTGCACGAGCCGGAAGAACGCTGATAGACTTCTTGTCGCGCCCTTCGAAGTGTACATACCCTGGTGCCGTTGCGAAAATCGTGAAATCTCGTCCAAGACCCACGTTCTTGCCAGGTGCAAATTTCGTACCTCGCTGGCGAACGATGATCGTTCCGCAGTTCACCCACTCGCCGCCAAATCGCTTCACACCCAGGCGCTTGCCCGCAGTATGGTGAGTGTTCTGCGTTGAACCAGTACTCGTTTTATGGGCCATGCTATCTCCCTATTGTTTCTCAGTTACAGGACTCAAACCTCGACTCCGACCGTTGCATCGCGAACCATCAATTCGGCCGGATAGTCACGCTCCACAAGGCGAAGTCCACTTCCCATCGTCGCAAGAATGGCGTCTATCTCTCGATCCAGATGCTGGTCGCGCCGGTCGATTTCAAGGATCAACTCATCCTCAAACGAAGACTCAACCGCAACATGCAGATAATCTGTCAGTGACTCGGCCACAGCACGCAGCATGTTCGATGCCGATGCCTTGGCCGGAGCAGACATTCCATCAGCCTGCATTGTCACACCGACAATCCGCCCTCGCTCGTCTCGTTGAATAACCACTTCGCCCACGACAGCTCCTAGCTTTCGATGGCGATAATTCTGGTCGCCATATAGGATTGCCGGTGTCCCTTCTTCCGGCGATATCCCTTCTTGCTCTTGTACTTGTAAACGATAATCTTTTCACCACGGCCTTGTTCTTGAATTTCTCCCTTAACAATGGCCCCCTCAACATATGGCGTGCCGATCTTGTAATCTTCGTCTTCTGCGATCAACAAGACTTTATCGAATTGCACGGCTTGACCCACGTCTGCTCCTTGCAGAAGCTCGTGTTCAAACACCATGCCTTCGTGCACGCGATACTGCTTTCCACCGGTCTCAATCACTGCATACATTGTACTAAACACCCCAATTCGTGCCAATTCTAGCGTTCTGATGATGTCATTTCAAACACACCCTAGGATACAGGACTCCCTGGCTCAACGCGAGGGTTCGGCTCCAGCAAAGAAAGCGACTTCCCCTTCGCAGCCAGGATCATACATTCCGAGCGCACACCTCGAATGGTCACAGGTTCCAGATTGGCCAGAACGACGACCCTTCGCCCAACGAGATCTTCGGCGCTGAAATGCTCTTTGATTCCAGCAACACAGGTCCGATGCTTTCCCCCAAAATCCACAGTCAGCTGATAGAGTTTGTCAGCACCGGGAATTACGTCAACAGTCAGAATTTCGGCAATTCGTAGATCGAGTCGCTTGAAGTCATCAAAGGAAATTCGATCCACATCCGTTTCTTCGGGTTCGTCCTCGGAGATCGAGCCGCTCATCGCAGCCTTTTGGATCTGCTCGATGTCAATCCGCTCCAGCAACACACGATCTTCACTCAGTTTCGTTCCTCCAAGCTCCGATTTCAAATCCGCCCATGTCGCTGCTTGGATTCCCAAGATCTTCAGAACGGATGTAGCGAACTTCGGAACGTACGGGAGCAGCATGATCGCCATTGCCTTGACGAAATGCACTGCGCTGGCCACTGTCACTGGATCCTTAGTGTCCCACGGTTTCTTGCGCTGGAAGTACTCGTTTCCGAACCCCGCCAGATCACAGACGCTACGCAACGCTTGGGCAATCGCTCCAGTTTCCATCGCCGCCTTGTAGCCGGTAATCTTATCGTCAAGCGCACCGACAACTTCTGCGTCCAATACAACCTCAGGGACGACTGCTTCAAATCGTGTCTGCACGAAGCTTAACACGCGATTGATCAGATTGGCGATATTAGAGATCAGGATCCCGTTAACGGCCTTCTCCAGCTCTTCCCAAGAGAAGTTGACATCGCGACCCTCCGGGCGGTTGTAGAGCAGGTAGAAGCGCCAGAGTTCACTGTCCATCACGCGCAACGCCTCGTCGCAGTACAAGCCGACGCCTCGGCTCTTGGAGAAGCTCTCTCCCCCAATCCAATTCAGGTATTCAGTCGCTGCAATCTGATCGGGCAGATGATAGCCCTGCTGTGAGGCGATCAGCTGGCCGGGGAAAATCAACGTATGGAAGGTAATATTGTCCTTGCCCTGAGTATAAATCTGATATACGTCTTCGCCGAACCAGAAGTCTTTCCACCGCTCCTGCCCGGAGAAGTGTTCAATCACTGCGGATACATATCCCAGTGCCGCCTCCCCCCAGACATAGAACACTTTGCCTTCAGCGCCTTCGAATGGAGCTGGAATACCCCAATCGATATCCCTTGTCATGGCGCGTGGCCGCAACCCGTCCTTGATCATCTGCTGCGTATAGCGGCGCACATTTCCTTGGAAATCCTTTGTGCCGATATACGCGCCAAGGGATTCGGAAAGCTTTGGCAAGTCCAGATACCAGTGCTTCGTTTCCTTGAACTCGATATCAGAGCCCTCACACAGCGTGCAGCGGGGTTCGATCAACTCCTCCGGTTCAAGAATCGCGCCGCAGGCATCGCACTGATTTCCCAGTGCATACGAAGAAGCGCATTTCGGACAGGTTCCTACAATGAATCGGTCGGCTAAAAACTTCTCGCACTGGCGGCAGAAGGCTCGATTCTCAGTCTTGGTACAGATGTAGCCGTTCGCATCCATCTGAAGATAGATGTCGCGAATGAAATCCCTGTGCCAAGATGATTCGGTGGTCGTGTAGTTGTCGAACTCGATTCCGAATCCCTCGATCACCTCAACGATTCGCTGATGATTGCGATCGGCAAGTTCGGCAGGGGAGATTCCCTCATGCTCCGCCTCGAATTCAATGCGCGTTCCATGAGCATCGGTGCCCGATACATAGAGAACGTCCTTCCCACGAAGGCGGTAGTAGCGGGCAAACACGTCGCCCGACATCAGCGAACTCACCAGGTTACCCAAATGAGGAACTCCCGACGCATACGGCCAGGCGCTACACACAAGCACTCGTTGTTTGTCCATCATCCACCTCCTTCAAATTGGGACTAAGTGGGCATTATATCCGTCCAACGGAATAGGGCCAATGACGTGGCAAATAGGATTGCCTAGTTGCCGTCGCCTGTCGAACGAGGTATCAATAGTCCCATGACTGAGAGTTTCCCGGATAAGCACATTCAGATCACCATCAAGGTGTTCGGCGGATTGAGAGAATCGTTCCGGGAAGGAACGCAAACGCATCAAATGGAGTCCCGATCCGCGCTCGCTGTTCTGCTTCAAGAACTGGAGATCGATTTCCCGGTCTTGGCAGCGAAACTGGTGACAGGGCTCGACGCCGGATATCTAAACGTCCTGATCAATGGACGTAACATCCACTTCCTGCAGGGGCACGATACAGTACTGCAAGACGGGGACACAGTCGCATTTCTCCCCCCTGTAGGGGGCGGGTAGCCAAAGGCGTAGGTAGGCGGGCAGCCCTCACATCAAAACTCGATGGCAAACGTTAGCTCAAGCGAGAAACTGTGATAGAGCCCAATTGCTGTCTTGTGTCCCACCTGATAGGTCGCAGCGAGTGCTACGTTCCACCTCTGTGCCATGGCAGTGAAAACCCGCCCAGTCGTGGAAAACGAGAATCCTGGATTGCTGGCTCCGGTGCGGTATTTCACCTCTGAATCAACGCTAAGATCGGCAATCGGGTACCCCTCCGGTAGGGATTCATCCGTCCAATCCAACCAGGTGGCCAGGGTGTCCGATAGTGCCATCGTTAACCCATTTATAATAGTTATTTCCACTTGCTGCGGTGAATCGGTTCCACTGATCACCACACTGCATGACAACTCATCACGAGGACCGTCCTCAGGTTTCCACGTCAATCTGCCGGTAATTGAATCACTAAAGGACGGCGCGATTTCGTCTACCTTCACTGCGGCATCTCGGCTTCCTGTATAGTCAAAAGCCAGATCGAGATCCTCCAATCCCGTGTACTTCACGCTGAGCAGCAACTGTACCTTGCGCTTGAAAACGGGCCGGCCCAGCTGGGTCAGATCGCCTCTCAACGTCGTGCCCACGGTCCAGCTCTTGGTCTGGATTTTCACGATGAATTTCGCATGGAGATCCGTGGCCGAATCCCCGTAATCTCCTTCAAGAATGACATCGGGAGACATATCCCAGCCCTCAAGATTGAATGAATTAAGATTGAGCGTTGCCTTCCCAGCGTGCGTCCAGTCGCTGCTATCCTCGAATAGGGTGTGTTCCCACGTTGCCGTGTGGTTGACGTCCAAGTCGGCGAACGTCAAGGAGGGAGTCCAATCCCAATGCCATGTGACGTTCTCAGCGCCGGAGAGGTTCTGTTCAGCCCAACGAACGGGTCGAGTCCACAAACCATCGGTGCTAAGTACAGAAGAGAGGCGCCAGTCGAATCTCAGACCAACGGTTTCGCTTTGCCATTGCTCGTCCCAACGATCCGCCGAGAAACCCGTACGATTCCAGGAAAGCCTCAGATCAAGGGCGTCCCTGAAGAACGTATCGTGGGCCGAAACAGATGTTGTAATCTCGCGCGTAGAATTCTCTCCGCGTGTATCCGTTTCGTTGGTCTCCACGTGTCGAATCGATGCGTTCCATCCAAGTCCACTGGCGAAGCTTCCATCCAAGGAAACGTTATTCGTCATGACATCGCGTGGCGTCTTGCTTGAGTGCCCCGTCATGCGATAGTTGTGATCAACAGTGAGCGTGCCACAGTTCTCTAGAGAGAACTCGTTGATTCGTTCGCCTAGAGAGAACGTCCCATGCAGACCCCAGCCCGTGCTGTCTGATCGAGAGAGACTGCCAATGGAGCGGAAGGTCGGCGGAGATAGGTCAACGCTGCCCCTGATCGCGTAGTCGTCGGTGTTGCAATTGAACGATGCACGTCCGGTCCAACCTGTTGCGGTGTGATCTGAGACTACGCTATCCATGAACACCCGGGGATCTTGTCCCGTAATGCCCGTAACAGATTCCACAAATATCTGTTCGTCCCCAGCGAGCAACCAGACGTTCATCTCATACGACGCCGATGCACGAACGCCAACCCATACGCCGTTGACATCACTTCCAAGTGCAGTCACTTCCCAATCGGGCAACTTGACTGCAACCTCGCTTCCCAGGGCCATCAGCCCTGAGTCCAACCCGTAATAGAGCGTGTTGTTCGCATAGGCAACTGTATAGACTGGCTGCCCCGGCACCAGCCAGCCACTTCCCCTGCCATCCCGCACGCTGCGCAAGCCGCGATTGGATGCAACGTAGAGCGTCTCATTGGCCAAGGCGAGATCGTTCACGAAGAGGCCATCTGTTGCCGTGATCGGCTCAAGACGCTCATTGCTGATGTCATAGGCATAGACTCCGTTCTCCGTACCGATATAGAGAATCCCATCACCGGCCTCGAATGCGGTGACTGGAGGAAGTGTGTCAAATCCGCCATCTTCTCGTTGCGTCCAGTCTTCAAACCAACTGGTGCCGTCTGCCAGCATGATGACGAGTCCATCGCGCGTTCCGATCCATACTGTTTCTCCGTAAACCAGCACCGCAGTGATCGATGAATCGGATAATTCATTGTTGATGAAGTAGCGTGTCCAGTTCACCGCGCGGTCGAACGGAGAAGCCCCATCCAAACGAACGATCGTGAGACCAGCACCCGTTCCGATGAAAGCTATGCCATCACCAAAGGCGATCGCCTGGACGACATCATTGGAGAGACCGGCCTGAGACCCGTAGGTCTGCCAGCGACCACTATCATTCACGGTCACGCCGCCATGATGGCCAAGCAACACATACCCTTCTCCAGAGGCGATGGCATGGATCGCGTTAGTTCCGTGTAGTCGCTCGTTATCATCAAACGGGAATCTGTCTTGATTGTACCCAATTGCAATATCAGCCGTGAAATCACTCAATTTAAGGCCGGCTTGCACGCCAGCAACCGTGTGACGATTGGGCATCGTATCCACACGTGTAGCATCAGCTGACGATCCTGCCACATCCGCGAGCTGTAGCAGATTTCCCCGAATGGTTAGGTTCTCTGATACTGGATAGTCGAGTGTCAGGCCGTAGAAGTAGCTTGCGTAGTCCACTGCAACGCCGAATCCTCCTGCATACAGTTCATAGTCCACCTTCAGCACATCGGCATCATCCATATCGACAAACAGAAACAGCATGCCAACTTCATATTCGAGCCTGTAGTCCTTGTCTCTCTCCAACGGTATCGAATTGAGGGTAACGCGCTCGGAACCAGGGATCACCGAACCATCGAGTAAGAACGAGCCCTTCGAAACGGAATAGTCAAACCCGACACGGAGAACGCTTGACGACGTATAGAAAGACGCCGGGAAATCGCACTCAAGGATCCCCGCCTCTTCGTGGATAGTCACGCGGAAGTCAGGGAATCGGAAGTCCGTTACCACATCGAACAGCCTCCCGTCAGTGCTGACCTCCACCTGGGCTGAGCTCTCCTGAACCTTGGTGTACCCTAATTCATAGAAGCGACGCCGTTCGGCTTCATCCAGTGGATACACAATGTCATCTACAACGATTTGCCCAAACGGAGCGACTGCAGACAGAAATCCCAGCTCATAGTCCGTCCTAACAGTAAACGGGTACTTCTTAGCTTCACTCCCGGTCAGCTCGAACTGCTCGTTGTACACATCGATCAGATCGCGCAGACGTTCGCGAATCAGAAACACGGGATCTCGCTGCAAGAGCAGGACTTGCTCATCAGCGTCCAGAATCTGGAATTCCTGCAGCTTCATCTCCAGTTCCGGTTCCAAAGCTAGTGCATCGAACAGGAACGCCACTTCGTACAGGCTAAGTACACTTCGCAGGCTTGGAGAGGCCTCGAATTGGAAGTGGATGGACGAGAACTCCTCTGCATAAAGCACTTCAAGCGGGTAGCTGTACAACCCGCTCAGATTGAGATGATAAGGAGCCACCGTATTCGAGCTGTCCAGTCGTTCTGAGTACTCGATCTGTGCATGAGCCGTCTGCCCTCTGAATGTAACGGTTTCAGAGACACCCTCCGACTTGGAGACAACGGCAGTTAAGACAACGTCATCACTACCATCCTCGATATTGCCGAGCAAGTATTCCAGTTGTAATCCTGTCATCTTCTTGCTATAGGCAGTGAAGTTGGACAAGCCTTGGAAAACGAAATCTCCTGCCACGCCGTCCAATCGGTCCGTGTCCAAGTGAAGGACCAACGATTGCATCGTCTCGGGCATTTGGTCGTTGTAGTTTGCCTCGATAGTCAGAACCGACAGAGCTTCTCCTACAATGTTGGCCGTCAGCGTCTGATCTAGAGACAGCTGTCCCGGCGATAGACCTGAGGCCGCAAGACCAACAGGATTCCCCAACCCGTAGCGAATCGTCCAAGTCTTTCGCCCCTCCAGCTCGACATCGAACTGGCCTTCGTCCTCGGTAATCTCGGGCAGGACAACCTCAGATTCAGTACTTGACGCTTCGGGCTGAGCAACCTCAGCTTCAGTGGCTGGAGCTGAGGATTGAACGACCTCCGGCTCAGTACTCGGAACTTCCGATTGGGCGGGCGCTGGTTCAATAGTCGCGGAGTCAGACTGTACAACCCCTGGCTCAGTGCTCGGAACTTCGGATTGAGCATGCGCTGGCAATAGCATGAGGCCGATACAGGCACATAAGAAGAAGAGAAGAGTCGCTCGTTTGATCATGATGCTCCTATTGTCAAAACCGGAATGTAAGTGATGCGCGGTGGCTGCCACCCAAATCAGAACGCATCGTATAGGCCCAATCGAGTTGTAGACCGCTGAATCGAATAGTAAGTCCAAACGTTGGCCCCTGGCCATCGTATCCTACTCGGGCGCCCACTCCACCAATCCACGTCTCCAGTCCAGCGCCAAAACGCGCCTTGGCCGAAAACAAGCCAGACGCTTCGAATGCTGCATTCCACCAGACATCAGGGGCGGGAGACAGTGTGGCGACAATACCAAATCGCAATGATGGATCGAAAGATTCATCCGTTCCCGAGGCGTAGCTGATCGGTACCGAATAGGCGGATTCAAACATGGCAGCCACTCGGATGCTGCCAGCATCTATCAGCAGTGCAGGGTCAATCGTCCATCCGCCACCGGAAATAGGCGACGAAACGCGCACGTATCGCCAACGAACGCCGATTCCGAACGGGCCGATGGGCACACCTCCGGAAATCGTGATCGCTTGCGACGCATAGCGAAACGCTCCCTGCGGTGATGCAATGATTCCAGAATCGACCAACGACATATTGAACCCGACCCAAGGCATCGCCAAACTCACCGAGCCATACGTAATCCCACTAACTTGGCGAACGTACAAAGACGAGAAGCCTATTGTGGTAAGTTGTCCTAGCGCGGCCGGATTATGAATGACTGCGGTTTCATCATCGACAAGGGCTGTGAAGGCGCCGCCCAGACCGAGCCTGCGGGCCGACGCTCCCAATTCGAAGGCCGCCCCAGTGAATCCCATACCCCAGCCGGTCCGCGCAATTGCCATCACAGTGATCAACATCAGGAGCATTGCCATTCGCTTCTTCATCGTGCAATCACCAGCTTGCCCACTGCAGACGTTCCTCGATCCGTCACCAAAACATAGAGGTAGAGTCCCGATGCTACGGATTTGCCTCGATTCGTAATCAGCGGCCATTCCAACCGATCGTTGGAAGGATGAACAGGTGCATCATAGACAAGGTCTCCACTGGCGGAGTAGATGCGCAACTCGGCCCACGTTGTATCGACTGGTAGAGTCATGACAAATCGAGCGACCGCATCAACGGGATTCTCTTCCAAAGCGATTTCCGGAAGATCCCCCTCACTGGGAGGCGGATCAACCGGCGGTGGTTGCGGTTGATCGACATTCGCCACTGCGGCGGCAACATCCAATTTCCCCCAGCCCCAGCGGGAATTAGGCACGACACCCGTGAATCCATCTCGTATGGCAGCGTCGGTCAACAAAACGCGGACTTCCTCCGCCGTCAGCTGCGGATCGATCGACAACAACAGCGCAACCGCTCCGGAAACGTGCGGGGCCGCCATGCTGGTCCCCAACTCCATGGTGTGAACACCGTCAGGGTTCACCAGGTATCCCTGCCACATCGCGTCACCAGAAAGCGCTGCGCTGATCCATGCCCCGGGAGCACAGATTTCAGGTTTGGTGCGTCCGTCACGTGTCGGGCCTTGACTGGAGAACGACGATAGCACGTTTAATGGATAGCTGGTAAGATAATTCTGATCCCCTGAAAGCGACGGCCAGACGGCCTTGGTGTTGAAGGAGCCAACTGTGATCACATCACGCGCATTGCCCGGTTCATCAATGGTCGAAGAGGAATCCCCGTTGACGATATCGGCAGACCCACTGATGATCCAAGCATCGTACCGCCCACCGTTTCCGCCCGTATCAGTCACCGTGACCTGCCATTGACCAGACCCGGATAGACCGCTCAGACGGATCAATACCTCGCAATCGCCATTGTTGGCATTCACGCCCGATGACGCGTTGTCAACGCGAACAGCGCCGAAAGCTGTTTGAATAAGTCCCGAATCCGTACCCCAAGGAACGACAATAGCCGGTCCGGATGGCGGGCTAACGGAAATCATGAATTGCGCCGAGCCCGGATACCACATGTTAAGTTCGGCATCCCAGCTGTCAGGGTTGATCCGGAACGACGAAGCATTGCCAACCAAGGTGTCGGAAGCGTGAATGAATTCGTCGCCTTCATTTCCGGCAGACACCACAATCACCCGGCCCGGTCCTTGCACAAGTTCATCCATGCCCTGCTCGAACAGGCTGGTCCCATCGTGAGGACCCTCATGCCCCCCCAAGCTTAGATTAACAACGGCCGGCAATCCCAGCGCATCCGCCAAATCGAAAATGTATTCGATACCGGCCAGAATATCTGAAGTAAAATAGGTTGTCTTGACCATCACAATCCAGGCCTCGGGAGCAACACCCACGAACCCTTCGGAGGACGACGAACCATCTCCGGCAGCGATTCCCATCACATGGGTTCCATGGCCGTCGGTGTCTTTCTGTCGAACAATTCCCTCGCTCGATCCGTGCCCATTGGTCAGATCTGTTTCGATATCCTGCCAGTCGTATTCGATGCCAAAAATGCCATACGACTGATCCAGGATGGCTAGGATTCGAGATGATTCTTCAAATCCGTCGCCATCGGAGTCGTACCGGAAATCCAGATGCGTATAGTCAATACCCGTATCGATCGCACCGACAATGACGCCCGCGCCAGTGACGGCAGGGGAGGACGAATGCACGGTGTCCGCAGCGATCACAGACACACTCGTATCCAATGTCGGAGATGTCGGCCATGACTGCTCGATATACACAACGTCTTGGTCCCCGAGCAAGGTCAGAATCTGCTGAATCGTTGCAGCAACACCGACAATGGTGCCAGTTGACACCTTCACGGGAATGCCGTGGAAGCTTGTCCCTCGAAAACCTCGATCAAGCTTCACTAAGAGCTCGATCTTCTCTTCCTTGCTTGTCGGAGACCAAGAGGACTCAGTTGGTCCGCCGTCCAACAAACTCTTGATGGGGGTGTCAGCTCTTGGCAACTGGAGGGTTTCTAGGAGAAGCATTCGCAGAGACGGATCCAAGCGCTGAGCAGACTGCTCAGCGGCAGCTGTCGAGATGGAGATCATGAGAACAAGAAGAAGCAAACCAATGCAGCACCGATCTAGTGACTTCTTCACTCTGCTCCCCCTCAAATCAGATGGCATTGTAGCAGATTCGCTGGGGACCACAAAAGAAGCCCGTTACCTCAACAACAGCTGTCCGCATGATCCGGCACATATCATCTTTACAGCCTGAAGCGCGCTGTGTTATGATCGTCATCTACCAAGCTGGTTATAAATGGGATTCGGCGAGACAATCGATCCGCAAGAATGAGCATCCGGCAAGACAGGAGCACTGTGAAGGAATTCGAGCAACAGGTAAGCCCGACACCGAGCGGCGACAAAGAGATGAACGTCGGCTACAAGCAGGCCATCGAGAAAGCGATCACCCATCTCCCCGTCAAGAACGGAGTGATCAACATCGATTCCATTTGGGTAGCGACCTCCATCCCGTACGAGATTCTGAATGAGGTTCTACGGCAAGATGGCTTGGTCCTACCTGACAACGTGGATCGCATTAACTTGAAGTCGAATGTTCGCACCAAGGAACAAACCCGCCCCAGCAGACGACGCAGGAGAAAAAAGCCGAGAGCGAAGGGATAGCCAATGCCCAACAAGAACCCACCCAATGATTTTCGCATCCGCTTCGGAACGTCCGGGTTCCGAGGTCGTTGGGGCATCGAATACACCGAGGCAAGTGTACGTGCTACAGCACAAGGGATCTGCGACTACTTGACCAGCGAGGGTCTCGCTGCCACGAGCATTGTCGTTGGCTACGATAGCCGTTTGTACGCTGACCAAGCCGCAAACTGGGTGACCGAGGTTTGCCTGGGAAACGGATTCCGCATTCATCTCGCCGATAGAGACACACCCACTCCCGCTCTTGCCTACTATGCTACTGTTGCTCTCAACTCTGAGACCGTCGCTGCCATCATCAATTGCACAGCCAGCCACAATCCAGTCGAATGGCACGGCATCAAGTTCTCACCGGGAAGCGGCGAACCAGCCCCACAAGAAGCAACCGACGCTGTCACCAAATATGCCAACAAGCATTTGCAGTCAGGGACAGCACTTGCGTCAGCAAGCCTCGCCGAGGCGTCGGCCCAGAATCGGCTATTGCCGTTCGATCCGCAGATCGAGTATTGCCAGTGGCTGTTGGATGCAGGGAAGTCGAACGTCCGCATTCCCATCGATTTGGATGCGATTGCCCGTTTTTTTTCTGACGAACGACGAATCGTCATCGATGAAATGCACGGTGCCGGCCGCGGCTACTTGCCGTGGATTCTCGACCGCATTGGCGTGCCCTATACGTTGTTGCACGGAACCAAGGATCCCCGACTGGGAGGCCTGCACGCAGCCAATCCCGAGGAACCAAATATCGATCTACTGAAGAGCACCGTGTTGGCCGAGTCGGCAGCCGTTGGCATGGGACTCGACACTGATGCTGATCGCTACGGCATTGTGTCCTCAGACGGCACCTATTTCTGGCCCAACCGGCTTCTGAACATGCTTACCTATTCATTGGGCGTGGATCGCGGTTTCAACGGACGTCTGGCGATGTCGTTTGTCACGACGCATTTGGTAGATGACATTGCCGGTGATATCGCAGACAACGAAGCTCATCAACCCCTCCCCGGAAGCTTGCCACCGCACATGCAAGCCGACGACTACCAGAGCTATGTGGGCGAAGCCTCCTCTCTTGCCCCCAAGCATTCGTTCTACGTTCCCACTGGGTTGAAGAATCTGGTCCTCGTCCCACAGATGGATCGCGACTACCAACTACAATCACCAAGACCCGACCGTTGGATGGACAACCTGTTACTGGCAGGAGAAGAAGCCGCCGGGCTCACCACACGTGGCCATATTCCTGACAAAGACGGCATTTGGGCCCATTTGCTGGTACTCGATCTGATGGCTCGCTATCGCTGTTCGTTGGACGAGATCTGGACTGACATTACCAGCCGTTATTGGCAGCCGAGATTCGATCGCGTGTTTGTGCCTGCGTCACCGGACGCATCTACCGTGCTCATTGATGCTTATCTGCAGGAGTTTGCAGGCGCACAACCCGGTTCAAAGTTGTTCGCCGGATATCCCGTCCTCTATCTGGGGGGCACGCGCGGCAAGTACGCGGAATTCCGGTTCAGCGATGGAACAGACAGCGACAACAACTTCCTTCAGATCCGACCTTCAGGCACCGAGCCTCTCATCCGTGTGTATCTGGAGACTTCGTCCGATCTCGCACTATCAGCGCTACGCGACAAGATCAACAAGGACGCAGCAGCCATCTGATCAGACCGGCACCACAAGAGAGACCTATTCCCGCATACCCGCTGGGGACTTGACGCCACTCCCATCATCTCCCAACATGTGGCCATGACCGCCTGCAATCCTGCAAACTGACGGCGGCATCAAGTAGGAGTTCAAATGGCTCAAGACAGAAACGGAGACGCGTATGACTTCTCCGCCATCGAAGCACGATGGCGCGATTTCTGGAGTGAGCGTGGGTACTTCCAAACGGACACCTCCGCTCGTGAGGGAACGTACTACTACCTCAACATGTTCCCTTATCCCTCCGGTTACTTACACGTGGGACACGGCCGCAATTACATCATCGGCGACGTGATCACCCGTGTGAAAATCATGCGCGGCCTACACGTCCTAAATCCCATGGGATGGGACGCCTTTGGACTTCCTGCCGAGAACGCAGCCATAGAAAACGAGACGCATCCTTGGACGTTCACCAAGAAGAACATCGAAACCTCGAAGGAGCAATTCCGCACCTGGGGCGTTCAGTTCGATTGGGATCGCGAAGTCACGACCTGCCTGCCTGACTACTACAAGTGGACACAATGGCTGTTCGTTCAGCTGTACAAGAACGGCTTGGCATACAAGAAGAAGGCAACCGTCAACTACTGTCCAAAATGTGACACCGTGTTAGCCAATGAACAAGTGGTAGGCGGCGAGTGCGAACGTTGCGGTACACCGCCCGAACCGCGCGATTTAGAACAGTGGTTTTTCAAGATCACCAACTATGCCCAGCGGCTGCTTGACGATCTTGATACGCTGGAGAACTGGCCTGACAACGTCGTCAGGATGCAGGAGAACTGGATCGGCCGTTCCGAGGGCGTGCAGTTTAAGCTCCCTATGGACAGTGGAAGCGACCCTATCGAGGTCTTCACCACCCGCATTGACACTATCTACGGCATCACTTTTATGGCGCTGGCCCCCGAGCATCCGCTGGTCAATGAGCTGGTGGAGGGCACTGCTTACGAAGAGCCGGTAAAAGCGTTCGTGCGGGAGGCCCTGGCTGAGGGCGAGATTGTCCGCAGCTCTGAAGAGGTCGAGAAGCGCGGTATCTTCAGCGGCGCGTACTGCACTCATCCCCTGACCGGCGAGAAGATACCGATCTGGGTGACCAACTACGTGCTGATGGAGTACGGCACCGGCGCGATTATGGCCGTGCCCGCCC
>JAGLYB010000074.1 GCA_023132545.1 Candidatus Bipolaricaulota bacterium | reverse complement strand
TATACTCCTCCCCTTATGAGAAATCTGAGCATGCTGATTGGAGTTCTTGCCCTCGGTCTGGTTCTCATCTTCGGTCTGACGGGCGACAGCGAGCGGTGGCAACAACCGGCGACAATGCCTGCAGAGACGTTCACCGTCATCACCCTCAATGCCTGCTGGTTGTTCGACGGTGAGGGGGAAGAGGATTTCTACACAGCGCCGCAATGTGCCGAAGATGCCGAAGAGCACTTGACCAACGTAGCGGATTACTTGTTGACAGTCGACGCTGACTTCATCGCCATTGAAGAGATCGAATCGGCTGATATGCTACATCGTCTCAATGAAAAATTGGGCGGAGGGTATCACGAGATTTTCGTGCAGGGAACCGACGACTACACCGGCCAGGACGTAGCCGCTTTGTCGCGCTTCCCCATCTCAGCGATGGGTCGTAGCGATGCAACGCAACGTTATCCAATCCCCGGCTCACGCTTCCGCGCACCGATGGGAACCGAAGATGTGGCCAAACACTTTTGGGCCACAACAGAAATCGGGGACAAGACCATCACCTTCATCGGGCTGCATCTGCTCGCCTATCCGGACGACTTAGAACGTGTGGTCCGACGCGAAGCCCAAGCTCTCATCATTCAGAACTTGGCCAAGGGTTTCCTCGACCTAGGGCATGAAATCGTCATCCTGGGCGATGTCAATGATTTTGACTCGCTGGTCTGCGACGCAGCCGGAAACAAACCTCGCTCCTGCGTGGATTTGCTGTTCAAGGACATCGATCCGGATAGCGAGGGCGACGAACTGATTAACGCAGCTGAGTCCATTCCTCAAGCCGAGCGATATACCTATTGGTACGACGAGAACCACAACGGCGTTGACGACGGCTCGGAAGAACATTCGATGATCGACCACGTCTTCGTCAGTCGGGATCTGGCCGCTTACATCGCCGATGTCCGAATCGATCACGGCGGCTACGAAGCACGCACCGTCTCCGACCATTGGCCCGTTATCGTGGATTTCAATCTGCCGTAGTAAGCAGGAGAAAATGAGAACAGCGCCGTGCCCTGATCACCAGCACGGCGCTGCATTTCAGCTATTCGGCGAAACTCACTTCATCAACAATGAAATCGGAATCCAGATCAATGATTGTGAGCATGATGCGAGGTTGAATGTATCGCCCATTGGCGAAGGCATAGACTACGATCAACTTAACATCGTCTTCAAAACCATCGCCATCGAAATCTCCGACAATTAGATCTCTTAGCTGGATAAGCCCGACACGGGCATCGACAAGGTAATCGGCCTCAAGATCAATGGCCACGCTGTCGACTATTCCATCACCGTTGTAGTCCTCAAGCCATAGCGAGTCATCCAATTCGAGATCGCGGTCGAAATCCTCGATGAATAAGATGGGATGATCATTCGGGTCGTTCGGGTCCGTACCAGCTGCCCACTCGTCAGCATCCGAGAACCCGTCTCCATCCTCGTCGACCCACTCATCGTCCAGCGTCTTGCCGATCGGAATCAACCAGGAATAACAAGGATTTGGATCGAGCCCATCGATGAAACCATCCGAGTCCGAATCACGATTGGTCGGATCGAGGACGTCTCCAAGAACGGTCATCACGAAGTAGTCGTCGATGCCATCAAGGTTCGGATCAAGATTGAAGTTCGGGTCAACGCACGTCCAATTGACCTCTTCTCCATCACGTAAGTAGTCGTTGTCCGTATCATGATC
>JAGLYB010000073.1 GCA_023132545.1 Candidatus Bipolaricaulota bacterium | reverse complement strand
CACTCAGAAAACCATCCTCATCGGCAAATAGAAAGGATTGTATGTTCCGCATTCGCGAGGCGACTCGGGAAGACAATGATGCACTGCTGCAACTTGAAGCCCAAAGTCCACAGGGTAGCGGTATCTCGATCATCATCGACAGAGATGACTACTTCTATCGCTCCCAGCTTCACGATAACAGCAAGGTTCTGATTGCCGAAGAACACGACAAGCTGGTTGGAATCATGGCCTATGCGATCAAGGACATCTTCATTGAAGGAAAGCGAGAGCGGGCCGCCTATTTCTACGATCTCCGCGGCGAGGCTACCTACCGCCGCAGTATGAAACGGGGCTTGTTCCGCCTCTGGCGTACCGCCCTTGAGGGCATAGAGGAAGCCGAAGCATCCTTCATCTATGGCCACGTCAAAGCGGACAACAACGATTCGATGAACATCGCCACCAAGATGCGCGCCCTGCCGATCGCATCGTTCGACATCTTGTCTCTACCTTCGCTACGGGGACAATTCCCGGAACTCGATCCTCATCTCGAAACATTGGACAAGGAAGTCGAAATCATCCGTTCTCTCGTCGGCACGCGGAATCTCAAGCCTTGTGACTTCCCTGCTGCATACCGCCGTGGTGCCGAGTTGGGATATCTGCGTGGTATTTTCCGCATCGAACAGGGCGATTCCATGGCACAACTGAGCGCCTGGGATCTTTCCAGCATCTACCGAGGTCGGGTGTTGAGGATGCCGTTGTCGTTGCGCGTATTGGCAGGCGTCCTGAACCCCATCTCAACCATCTTGCCGACACCTCGCATTCCTCGTGTAGGAGAACAAATAACGTACCTACAACTGTTCGACCCCGTGTGTCGCGGAAAGAAAGGACCCAAGCTGTTGAAGGATCTCATTCAGCAGATGCGCCGAATGGCCTATTCAGATGGCCTCGACATTGTCACCCTGTTCATCTATTCCGACGATCCATTGGCTAGCCTTCCCAAATTTTTCCCAGAGAAGGTACTCCACTACAACACGATGGCGCTGCCTCTACGCAGGACAGAACTTCCGAAGCGGCCATTCTATTTGGATATCCGCGACATCTAGCGATCATTACAAGTCGGATGTACTGAACCTCAGTCTCCCAAACGATAGCCGAATCCGCGGACAGTGAGCACCAGCTTCGGTTCCTGAGGATCGATCTCCAGTTTCTTTCGGAGCAAATACACGTATTTCTGAACATCTTGAGCATCAGCATAAGTCCGCACGTCGGTGTCCGCTTTCGGAGGCCACAGCTCATAGAGAATCTCGTCAGCGGTGAACACACGTCCAGGAGACGATGCTAACAGCTTGAGCAACTGATACTCTTTGGGTGAAAGCGAAATCGTCCGTCCTTCAATGCTCACTTGTTTCCGCAAATCATCGATCCTCAATTCCAATCCTGAGATGGTTGACTCCGGCTGACACCTACGCAGAACAGCTTCTACTCGTGCTAATACCTCTTCTAGATTGAACGGTTTGGAGATAAAATCGTCCGCACCGGCGCGAAGACCACGTACACGATCGTCAGCTCGGTTCAAAGCGGACACGAGAATCACTGGAATACAACCTCTGTCTCTGATCCATTTCAACAACTCCCATCCCGCTTCGCTCAACTCCGGCGCAATGACGTCGAGCAGGATAAGATCGGGAACCCACTTCACAAGCAACGACTTAGCCTCTTCCATCGTACCTGCTGACTTAACTCGATACCCACTCGTTCCTAGAGCTTCTTCAAGCGGTCCGGCGATTTCCGCATCGTCGTCGCAGACTAAGATGCTTGCTGCACGCATTGGCCCGTCCCTTCACTTCGTTTGATTCGTCGCTAATCGCTGCTGTCGGCCCCTTCGGAGATGTCAGATTTCTCTGCCTTTTCTCTTCGCAAGAACGTTGGAATATCAAGATCCGCGTCCGTCCGAATTCGTTCCCTCGAAGCAGATTGCCGGAGCTCCTTGCCCACCAAGTCCGGGGCCTGGAAATCAGCAGCAATTACCGTAATTTCGATGCCCTCATGGAAATCTTGACGCACTACCGCACCGAACACCAAATCGCATTCAGTGGCTGCTGCCTTACGGATATGGTCGGCAGCGGCGATAACCTCTCCCAGAGTCAGATCATCCCCGCCAGTGACATTCATGATCATCTTGCGTGCACCACGAATCGATTCACCATCCAATAGAGGGTTGGTGCTGGCTAGCTTGGCTGCGCTGACGGCTCGTTGATCTCCAGCGGCTTGCCCCATTCCCATCATAGCATCGCCGGCATTCGCCAGTACGCTACGAATGTCCGCGAAGTCGAGATTGATCAATCCCCTCACTGTAATCAGATCGGAGATGCCCCGTACTCCTTGATGAAGGATGCCATCCGCCAACTCGAACGCTTTGGTCATCGGCATACCTCGGGCACTCGTTTCCAACAACCGATCGTTTGAGATCACAATGAGAACATCTGCTGCTTTGCGGAACTCTTCCAAGCCGACAGTCGCATGCTTCTGACGAACCGTTCCCTCGAAAGAAAACGGACGTGTGACAACTCCTACAGTCAGGGCGCCGTTTTCTTTGGCGATTTCTGCAATCACCGGTGCGGCACCGCTACCGGTTCCTCCACCGAACCCGGCTGTGATGAACACCAGATCCATATCACGAACCAAGCTGGAGATTTCCCAACGCGACTCGACGCTTGCTTTGCGCCCCTTCTCGACATCGCCCCCTGTACCACGACCGCCCGTGATATCCATTCCCAGTTGAAGGGTCTCCGTCACATTGCAGGCTTCGAGCACTTGCTGATCAGTATCCACGGCAATCAAGCGTACACCTTCCAGCTGCTCCGCTCGCATCCGATCGACTGCATTGACACCGCCGTCACCCACTCCCATCACAAGGATGCGAGCCGTTGGGCCGTGCTGAACGTGATGCTGTTGTTCTCGAACCTGCTCAACAAGGGGCGGCTCACCAATGACGATCTCGCGAGATCCGATGACTTGATCCACTGCGCATTGTAAACTGTCCAGCTTGCGCTGGCAGTATTCCTTCTTGAATTCGGAATCAACAGAGATGTAGAGCTGCTCTTCGCTTAGTGTGATAGACCTGAAATCGGCGGGAAGGCAAGCGCGCAAGATCCGATCATCAATCGCGCTGAGGATGTCTCGCCACGTCTCCCGGATTCCTTTCTCTGTGCTTTCGAGTCTTGCGTCATCCATCATTCGCACACTCCCATTCCTATTCTGTAGTGGGATCTCACGCTTGTCAATAAGTTGAATGGATTTCAAGAAGCACGTTCTTGTCAATCGCATGGTGTTGTTCTACCATTTCCCCATGAACTGGCAACAGATATGGGGAGTTCTGAAGTGGGTTTTGGCGGCTTTAATCGCTGGCTTCGTCGGGCAATTCGGCAAATCACTCGCCCTCTTCCTGATAAGACGCCGTCGAAACAGAAAAGGGCTTGAAGCCTGCCCCATCCCCACAGGGGCAACATCCAAGGCATCTTCTTCGGATGCCGGCGTGGAGCAAGCAACCCTGGAGGCTCAGGCCAAGATCGAGAAGAAAAAGATGAAAGCAGAAGTCAAGCGGCTCAAGAAATCCTAGAGCCGCTTGGTCAGTTGTTTGCTATCTGAAAATCCAGTTGCGCTATTTCTCGTCTTTCGAGTGCGCTACGATTTCCATTCCGTTGTAGTACCCACAATGCGGGCAAACACGGTGAGGAAGTTTCGTCTCGTGGCAATGCGGGCACTCGCTCGACGCAGCAACGCTCATATGTCGCCAATGATTACGGCGCATGCGTCCTTTGGAACGCGATGTTCGATATTTTGGGACTGCCATGTTTCCTCCTTCAACAACCAAAAAGAGCCACTCCAAGGAGTGGATCCTCTCAACGAAGCAGTTTAGCCGGTGGTAGCCTAGCTCGCAACCTCAAGAGTCAACGTCACAGGGCCGTCGTTTTCCAGCCTGACAATCATCTTGGCTCCGAATTCTCCTGTTTGCACGTCCATGCCTTCCGACCTCAATGCTCTGACAAAGGCATCGAAGAGAGGCTCGGCCAACTCGGGTGGTGCAGCATTCACAAAACTGGGTCGACGCCCCTTGCTGACATCGGCATAGAGAGTGAACTGCGAGACAGTCAACACGGCCCCGCCGATGTCGCGCAACGACCGGTTCATCTTGTGCTCATCGTCTTCGAAGATGCGCAGATCGACAATTTTCCTGGACGTCTTGACGAGGTTGATGTCCGAATCACCGGCACCAATCCCCACCAATAGAAGCAAACCCGGCCCGATTTCCGCAATTCGTTTGCCATCCACATCAACCGATGCATAAGACACACGCTGCAGGACGATCCGCATCAGGCTTCTTCTTCCTGAAGACGTTCGGCGTAATCGATCAATCGCTGCAAGGCAGCGTCAGACAGTCCGGCACTTCGCGCATGCAGAACGAGTTCCAGACGCTCGCGCGCCACCTGCCCCTTGATGTTTTGATGAAAAGCACGCTCAACAAGTCGTGGCGCACGGATGTTGGCGTAGGTGTCCACGTAATTCACACGCCATCGAGGGAACTGATTAAGCAACCCAATCGCGATCTCAACCAATCGCCGGATATTGGGTGCTCGGGATTCAAACACATGATTGATGTGGTTGGCCACCTTCTGGTTGTCAGTGAAGAATAGGACCGATTGCGGCTTGTAACCAGCTGCGAATTTGCAGGCCTCGATCAATGCTTGGTATTCGGCTATCTCAGTTGTGGCCCGTCCAATGAGCTGGGAAATCTCCTCAATGATATTGCCATCTGGGTCGGTGATGGCGATGCCAATAGCAGCCTCGCCCGGATTCCCCTTAGCCACGCCATCGACATAAACGAATAGTTTCTCCATATGGTGGGTCCACCAGGATTCGAACCTGGGACCG
>JAGLYB010000072.1 GCA_023132545.1 Candidatus Bipolaricaulota bacterium | reverse complement strand
AGGACGAAAGCAAGAAGAAAGAAACAACTGAAGAGGCATCTGAGGTCGAAGAAAAGGAAGCGGATGACGACGATTAAGATCGAAGGTATCAGGCAACTCCGTGAAGAAACCGGCATCGGCATGATGGACTGCAAGAAGGCCCTCACCGAAGCCAATGACGATATTGAGCGGGCCAAAGAAATCCTGCGTGAGCAGGGCCTCGAGCTGATGGAACAAATCGGCCGAGAGGCCCACGAAGGCCGCATCGTGTCCTATGTGCACCATACCGGAAAGGTCGGTGTGATGGTGGAAATGGCTTGCAACACAGACTTCGCCGCCAATGGCGCAGAGTTTATCCAACTGGCCAACGACATCGCCATGCATATCGCTTCCGAAGCACCACTGTACGTTGCTCCTGCCGATGTTCCTGAAGAAGACGTCGAGCAAAAGAAAGCAGAAATGCGCAAACAGATGGAAGAGCAAGGCAAGCCCGCCGAGATCATCGAGAAGGCCGTCGAAGGCAGCATTTCGCGTTTCTTTAAGGATGCCTGCTTGATCAAGCAGCCGTTCATCAAGAATCCTGATGTCACCATCGAAGACATGTTGGCTGACCTTCGCACGAAGACCGGTGAGAACATCTTGGTTGCCCAGTTCTCACGGTTCGCAATCGGAGAAGACGAGAACGAGGCCTAGGAGACAATGGCCGACAAACCTGCCCGCATCCTACTCAAACTAAGCGGGGAGGCGTTGAAGGGAGAGAACAGTCCGTTCTCTCCCGTTTCTCTGCAACGCATCTGCGAATCCATCGCATCCATTCCCATCCAATGGGCAATTGTTGTGGGTGCTGGCAATCTGATTCGAGGAACAAGAAGTCCTTGGCTCGATCGAGTTGAAGCCGACACCATGGGCATGCTGGCTACGGTGTTGAATGCGCTGGCCGTGCAATCCTATCTGGTCAGCCTCGGGCAGAATGTTCTCATTCAGTCTGCCGTCGATACCCAACTCACCCATCCTGTTTCTCCCCGGCATGCTCAAGCCGCACTTGCCGAAGGAACGATCGTGATCTTCGCGGGGGGGACAGGCAGCCCACTGGTGACTACGGACACGGCCGCCGCCATTCGTGCTGTCTCCATCAAGGCCGATCTGTTGATCAAGGGCTCGAATGTGGCCGGTGTTTATGACGGCGATCCTTCTCAGGACCCTTCGGCGAAATTGATTCAGGAACTCACCTATGACGAATTCCTAGCCGCTCGGTATGGTGTGATGGATCAGGTCGCCGTTGAAATTTGTCGCGAGCATAGCATGCCCATCGAGGTATTCAACCTCGAACAACCCGATGCGTTGGCCTCGATTGCCAATGGCTTGAAGGTGGGAACGCGCATTCAGTAAGCTATCTTTAGATAGCCCACCTACACGCGGATCCAACGAATCATCTCTCCGAATCTCTGCTCGATATGCTCTTCCAGCTCGTTCGAGATCCCTTGTGTGTAGATGGCTTTGGCTGCTTCGCGCGCCTTGCGCATCAGATCCAAATCTCGCATCAGATCCACTGCCCGCAACATAGTGAAGTAGCCATGCTGCTGCGTGCCAACCAGGTCGCCAGGCCCGCGAATACGTAAGTCCTCTTCGGCAATGGCAAATCCATCCAGGTACGTCTCAAAGGCGGCCAGGCGCTCCCTGCCATTGTCTGTTCCGGCGTTGGCCAAGGCATAGCACCAAGCCTGCTGCCCGGCGCGGCCAATGCGTCCTCGTAGCTGATGCAGCTGTGATAGCCCGAAACGGTCGGCGTTCTCGATGACCAGGAAGTCAGCGTCCTGAACATCAATGCCGACTTCGATGACCGTCGTGGCAACCAGGAGCTGCGTCGCCCCATCGCGAAACGCTTCCATGGCCGCCGCCTTCTCTTCCGATGAGAGCCGACCGTGGATAAGACCGATGCCGTGATCATGGAAACGGTGCGCGAGCTCATCTGCCACTTGAATGGCCGCATTGGCAGCCACCTTATCTGATTCCTCCACCAAAGGCAGAACGACGTAGCCTTTGCGCCCCTCTCCAAGCAATCGCCCGATCTCCTCATACATGGAGGACCGTTGCGACGCTTCGACCCAGCGCGTCAGAATCGATCGCGGCCCCATCGGCATCTCATCCAACACAGACGTGTCGAACTCTCCATACAAAGTGAGAGTAATCGTTCGAGGAATCGGCGTGGCGCTCATCACGAGCAGATCCACTCGATCACCCTTTTCCTCAATCGACGAACGTTGAACAACCCCGAATCGGTGCTGCTCGTCGATGATGACCAATCCCAAATCCTGGAACGAGACCGTTTCTTGGATCAGGGCATGTGTTCCAACGAGCAGGTCGATCTCTCCATTCGCCACTCGGTTATGAATGGCAGCCTTCCCTGGCGTGTTCCCCGTAAGCAGTTGTACGGAAACGGGCAATCCCTCCAAGACCCGGTGAAAGGTCAGCGCGTGCTGTGCAGCCAGGATCTCAGTCGGCGCCATGTAGGCCACCTGACATCCACCGTCGATGGCCGCCACCGCAGCAGCCAGAGCCACCATTGTTTTTCCTGACCCTACGTCTCCTTGAAGCAGGCGCATCATACGAATGGGCCTGGACAGATCCGAAAGAATCTCGTCAATAGCAGCCCGTTGTGCGCGGGTCAAGGTGAAGGGCAGTCCAGCAAAGAAGGAGTCCAGCAAGCCATCTTTAACCCTATGCGAACGTCCGACTTCTGCTCGGGCCGATTGCAGTAGCCCCAGCTGCAACAGAAAGAACTCTTCGAAAGCGAGTGATCGACGCGCCCGTTCGAAAGACGCCGGGTTCTCCGGACGATGAATCGCTTCCACGGCTGACCGGCGCAGCATCAGTCCGAACCGCTTCCGCATTGGCTCAGGCAACATTTCCTGAATACCCGGCAAACAGTGATCCAGGTTGCGGTGAATGAGGGATCGGATGTAGCGAACGGTAATGCCTTCAGTCGCCGGGTACACGGGAACCCAGCGGCCAACTTCAACACCCGTCCCCTCCGGCTCCCACACCGGTGACCTCATCTGCAGCTCTCCGTAGTTGCGCTCGATGCGCCCGAATACATCGATGGTCACCCCACGCTTGATCTGATCGGCTACCCAGGGCTGATTGAACCACACCACGGATAGGAAGCCCGTTCCGTCTCCAATCGAACCCTTGACCAGCGTCATTCTTCGATGGATTCGCACCTTTTGAATGACGTGAACCATGCCTCGAACACAGACCTCCATTCCTTCTTGCAGGGATCCGATGCTCGTCACCTGTGTCCGATCCTCCAACCGCCGAGGGAAGAACATCATCAAATCCTCGATCGTCTCTAATCCCAATTTGGCGAGCAATGCGGCTCGTTTTGCCCCGATTCCGTGGGCCTTGGTAATTGGTTCGGACAGGTCAGGAAGATTCGGAAGGCTAGGAAGAACCTCAGACACGGGGACTGGATCAGATTCCTCAAAGCCAAGCGCTTCACCGAGACGAGACGCCATGGAGCGGCGATCGGAGCGGTTGGCCGTTCCATATCCCTCGACCCATGCTGCCGATGGGAGATGCTGCAATCTAACAAAGGCTTCCAGACCGCACGTTGTCGCACGGTCCTCGTATCCAGTCGCACGTTCCAGCTCAAGAACTTTCCCGATGCGAATCTTCCAATCGCTGTTCTCTTGTGGCATCCCGAAGGCTACTTTATAATGCGACGATCCCGCACGCAAGAGGAAATCATGGACATTCGCACTTTTGGAGACTCCGTGCTTCGCCGAAAAGCCGAAACGGTTGCAGTCATTGACGATGACATTCGTGGCATCTGCCAGCTGATGGTCGAGGTCATGATCCGGGAAAACGGCGTCGGGCTGGCTGCCCCTCAGATCGGGATATCCAAACGTATTTTTGTGCTGGATGTAGACGACGAATTTCACATCTTGATCAATCCGGAGCTTGTCGAACTGTCCGAAGAAGTCGTGGAAACAAAAGAAGGCTGCTTGAGTGTGCCAGGCGTGGATGCCGTTGTCACTCGATCAACCCGGGCTGTTGTGGAAGGCCTCAATCTCAATGGAGAGCATGTTCGACTCGAAGGCGAGGGTCTCATTGCCCGCGCGATACAGCATGAGATGGACCATCTCAATGGCAATCTGTTTCTCGATCAGCTCTCCACCGCTCGCCGACAGAGTCTGATCAAGGAGTATCAACGGGTGAAGCGGGAGGAACAGGAGTAACAGGAGTGAAACGGGAGGCTTAGGAGTGAAGCTCGCCTTTTTCGGAACATCGGAATTCGCCTGTCCGGCACTTCGTGCTGTGGACGACACCTACGGGATTAAGCTGGTCGTTACGCAACCTGACCGTCCTGCTGGCCGCCACGCAAGGCTTCATCCATCCCCTGTGAAGCAGGTCGCGCTGAAGCGCGATCTCCCGCTGATTCAACCTAACAACATCAACAATCCTGAGGCCGTCCAACAACTTGCTGACCTCTCCCTCGATGTCATCGTGGTTGCATCCTACGGCCAGCTGCTGAAGTCCGCTGTCTTCGATCTGCCGAAGCTGGGCACCATCAACATCCACGCCTCGCTATTGCCCTCCTACCGGGGCGCTGCGCCAGTCAACTGGGCCATCATGCACGGAGAGAAAGGATCGGGAATCTCCACCTTCTTCATCGAGAAGGGACTGGATACAGGTGACATTCTCATGATGGCGTCGCTCGATATTGGACCCAACGAGACGGCAGCTGAGTTGGAAGATCGACTGGCAGATTTGGGTACCGATGTCATCCTCAAGACACTGGATGGATTAGCGAACGGATCGCTACAAGCCACGCCTCAGTCACAGCATGGAATCTCGCTGGCACCCAGCCTGACGCGTGAGCATGGTCACATTGATTGGAATCAGCCGGCCACTCAGATTCACAATCTGGTTCGAGGCACCATCCCTTGGCCCGGTGCGTGGACCCAGTTGGGAACCCATCGCGTCAAGATCCATCGAACAAGGCTGACCGACTTGGCATCCGGCATACTGGGGCCAGGTGGGATTGGCCCTTCGGAAACGAATCGACTGCTGGTCGGCACTGAAGATCAGCTGCTAGAGATCCTGGAATTGCAGCGCGCAGGAAAATCCAACATCAGTGGCAAAGATTTTCTTCATGGGCTCCATCTGCCAGCCTCCTTCGTCTAGTCCGTCAAGTTTTACAGTTCTGTTTACAGGAGACAGAGAGACTTGAAGCGTCAACAACATGCCAGAATTGGAGAATCCTGCCAACATGCAACGGCTCTTCACCATGAAGAACATGAAGTCCTTGAAGGAAACCCCACCCCTGGGCACAAAACCAATGCTTATCCTTTCTTCACCGTGCTAGCTCATGGCAGAGCACGCCTCTTCATGTCCTTCATGGTTAGGCATGTCCTATCGTTTATCTTTGTTTACAGAAGGTCTGAAGTATCAACCAATTGCTGACTGGACAGTCTAGTCGTCTACCCTTGTCCGCGGGAACAGCCCCAGCAAGCCATTCGATTCCAGTCTGCGTTCCAGGGCAATTCCTTCCAACGGGAGCAATCCAATCTCGATTGTGTTGTGAACGGTGGCCCGAACAAGATGTCCCCCGCGAACCAAGCCGTCCTGTCCGGACAGCAAGAGATGAGCATGGACAATCCTTTGCCCCGCGTCATCCAGAGCCAGATTCCCTTGGAGCGAGACGAGCTCAGCCGGATCCGAGCAGGCATGAACCTCGTACTCCGTGCCGTTCCAGTATCCCAACTCGGCCTCTCGTACCATTCCGATGCCGGTCAAAATCAACGCCGAGTCTTGCCCCCGCGCCCGCAAAGCTTCCACGAGATCTTCTCCATCCTGTAGCCGGACAACCCATTCATGCGCGCTCTTGGCTTCGATCATAGTGATTCATGGTATCGATCAATCCGTCGGTTCACCAGTTGCTCTCGCGGGCCTTGGCATCTATGCTCGCATTGCAATGAATGACGACGTAAAGATCATATGGATCGCTGACCGATTGATCGAATCCTTCGGAGCCCCCACAGTCCAACCCCTTGATCCGATCGAGAATCTCGTGCTCACCATCCTTTCGCAAAATACGAACGACGTCAATCGCGATCGTGCGTTCGAGTCCCTCATGAGACAGTTTGGAACGCTTGAGAAGGTTCGAGAGGCCTCACAGAGAGACATCGCTTCTGCCATCCAAATCGGAGGATTGCAGCAACAGAAATCTCGATCGATTCGAGAGGCGCTTGACCGGATCATGAACGCACGTGGTCGCCTCGATCTTGCGTTTCTCGAGGATCTCCCGCTGGAGGATGCACTGTCCTGGCTGCTGGCGCTTCCGGGAGTGGGGCCAAAAACAGCGGGTATTGTGCTGCTCTTCTCGTTCGGTCGCCCAGTTTTTCCAGTCGACACCCACATACGCCGGGTGATGATCCGAATGGGACTGGTCCCGGAACGAGGCGATCCGCATCCGCGGCTGAATAGGATTCTGCCGGCTGATTCGACTCTCATGCAACAACTTCACTTGCTGGCGATTCGCTTGGGCCGGGAAGTGTGCCATCCGAGAAAGCCGGAATGTGAGCGATGTCCTCTTCGTTCGGAGTGCGTGTGGACGCAAGACCATGGCTCTACAAGCGAAGATGAAGTAACGTCTTCGATCGACAAGGGAGGCATCCACCAATGAACCTCGAAGAGCGTCTTGCCGCCGCACTCGTGGAGCAGAATCTGACGTTGGCTACTGCCGAATCTTGCACTGGCGGAGGGCTTTCCCATCTGCTTACCGCGATTCCTGGAGCATCTGCCTTCTTCATCGG
>JAGLYB010000071.1 GCA_023132545.1 Candidatus Bipolaricaulota bacterium | reverse complement strand
AACACGTTCCTCTCAGAATAGCTCGTGTGTGGTGGACCTACGCCGTGCTCGTTGCTCGTTGAGTAGCCACTGGCCGAGACATCGTCCACGCGGTTTGAGGTCGTGCGTTTATGTATTTGTGCGGTATGATGGCCTCATGTCTTTAGCCAACAAGATCACGATTGCTCGCGTAGTACTCATTGCACCGACTGTGACGTGTCTGCTGATGGGCTATCGAACGATAGCCTTGATTCTGTTTGGAATTGCATGTGCCAGCGATGTGCTGGACGGGATGGTGGCTCGGGCACGTAACGAGATCACGACATGGGGCAAGGTGCTCGATCCGGCAGCGGACAAGGCGCTCTACGTGTCCTTGTTCTGCTCGTTATACGTGATCGGCGAGCTTCCGACGTTGGCCTTTGTTCTGTTTCTCATTCCACAAGTGGCGCTGGGCCTTGGTGCCATCGTCTTGCGATTCGGATGGAAGCGTGCGGTACAGTCGGCGCGAATCATTGGGAAAGTAGCGTCGTTTGCATCATTCATCGCGTTGTCGTTCCTTATTGCACGCTGGCCGGACCGGAACGTGATTCTCTACGTGCTCTACGGGGCCATCGTTCTTACCTACATTGGGTGCTTTGACTACCTGCGCGGGGCATTGCGCATTCAATCCAACGTCTCGTAGTGAAAGCCCGGAAAGCACTCCGGAATCGGAGCACGAAACTCCATTTGCTCTCCATGGATCGGATGTCGAATAATCAATCGCCAGGCATGCAGCATGAGTCGATCAGCCTCTTTGCCCCCATATTTCTCATCTCCCAGCACGGAGTGACCGGTGTAGCGGAGATGAACACGAATTTGATGCGTTCTTCCGGTCCGGGGACGAACCCACAATAAGCTTGATCCTTCCAATTCCGAAAGCACGTTGAACTCGCTCTGTGCCGGGCGTCCATTGGCTTGGATGCTCATGCGTTGCGGCATGGCTGGATTGCGCCCAATGGGAGCGTCGATCAGACCTTCCGTTTCCTCGAATAGTCCGTCAACCACGGCGATGTAGTGCTTCTTGGTGGCGCGATCCGAAAACTGACGTTTCAGGGATTCGAGAGCATTCAGTGTTTTCGCAACGACGATGACGCCACTCGTCTCCCTGTCCAGGCGGTGCACGACTCCGGGGCGAGCTGGGTCATCGGATACGGGTAGATTCCGATCAACCAGCAATCCCTCAACGAGCGTCGTTTCTGTTGTTCCTGCTCCCGGATGAACGACCACGCCCGAAGACTTATCGATGACGACAAGACTCGGATCTTCATATAGGATGGTCAAGGGGATGGGATTTGGGGTCAGGATCAGTTTGTCCGGGATTTCCCACTGGATGCGATCTCCCACTCGAACTCGATGGGAAGGTCGACCAATGCTCTCTCCGGAAATGGCTACCTTGCCGGCACGGATCTCCTGCTGGATCTCGGTTCGCGATAGCTCGGGGAAGGCGTTTGCAAGGACCTGATCGATGCGGCGACCGACATGCTCGGAATCAGCTTCAATCATTAATTCGATCATCAGTTACTCCCGTTTTCGGTTTGTCAGATGTTGGGAATCGTCGTATAATACGTAACTCGCGGTCGAATGGGAAAGACGAGGTGTCGCCATCGATGGCGACACAATTTTCTATAGGGTATGGGAAACGGAAACCTGTTGCAAAGATCTTGACTTCTCTCATGCGATGAGGAGAGAGGAAGTCTGGGGATGGAGCGAAGATGAACATTGAGTTTATCGAAGCACTCGAAGAAATGGCGAAAGAGAAAGGGATCCCGCGAGAGGATCTCTACGACGCTATTCGAAAAGGCCTCGCAGTTGCTTATGAGGAAGAACATGGTGAACAAGAGGACGTTGAAGTAGTAATCGATACCCATTCTGGGGACATCCATATCAACGGCGATCGCATTGAACTTGCCAAATTCGGACGTATTGCGACCAAGAAGGCCGAAGAGACCATCCGTCAAGAGATCATTCAGCGTCGAAGAGAAATCATCTACAACCTGTATGTGAATCGCGTTGGCGAGATCATCAGTGGTTCAATTCACCGATTCGAAGGCAAGGATGTTTGGGTCAATTTGGGTGAAGCAGAGGCCATTCTTCCGGAGGCCGAGCGTATTCCCGGTGAGCGATATCATGCCGGACAGCGTCTGCGCAGCTTCTTGGTTTCGGTCGAAGAGACCCAAGGCGATCCGCGAATACTTCTGTCGCGAGCGGCACCGCAATTCGTCGAACAGCTTCTGAGATTGGAAGTCCCTGAAATCGAGGAAGGCATTCTGATCGTTCGTAAGATTGCTCGAGAAGCCGGCCGCCGCAGCAAAGTTGCCGTTGAATCACTCGATCGGAATGTCGATCCGATCGGTACGTGTGTCGGTGCCGGTGGATCTCGTGTCCGCGTTGTTACGCGAGAATTGTCCGGCGAGAAGATTGACCTCATTCGCTGGAGTGAAGATACGGTGCAGCTCCTGAAGAACGGGTTGGAGCCGGCATCCGTGATTTCGGTGGAGCTGGATGAGGAATCCAGATCTGCAAAGGTTATCGTTCCCAATGACGAGCTTTCTCTGGCGATTGGAAAGGGCGGCCAGAATGTGAGACTGTCCGCCAAACTGGTCGGATACGATGTGAAGGTTTCCAGCCCGGAAGAAGAGGAAGCGTGAACGGGCATCATTCTTGATGATGAAATCACCGATTGAGCGACTGCTTGAAGGCGTCTTCCGCATTGGCCGGTACCGCGCTTGGTGGGTTGTCATCGTATGGTTGCTGGCAACCGGATGTGGCATCTACTATGCCCTCGATACACCTTTCCGTGGAGCCTTTCTTGATCTGTTGCCTCGCAACGATCCCCTCATCGATGAGTACCGAGAGAACGAGAAATACTCAGGTGATGCAGTCGGTGTGCTTTTTGAGCTGATCGGAGAGATTCCCGCTTCTGATGAAGAGCGTGATGCTCGCCTTATGCGGGGAGCAGAAGACCTCGCGATTATCTTACGAGGAGAAGAAGAATTCACCGAGATCATTTACGTCCGGCAAATCTCGCCCGATATCCCGGACCAATATGTCCAGCTATTTCATCTCAATGAGGAGCAGCTAAGACGCATCGAGGACAGTGTTGATCTGGCTCGCTCCGCCATTGGCGGCGGGTCCTTCGGTTTATTCACCAAAGATATGCTGGGCTCCGAATATGCGAGCATTGGCAGTTTGGATCAGATCTATGCCCTAATTTCCGATCAATTCAATCAGGCGCTGTTGTCCGGGCAGCTTTCGTTGGGGAATAGCATGCTGGGGGATAACCCGCTCGAAGAGCAGCTAGATCTCATCATCTCCCTCAATGACGGGGTGCTGCAGACATTTGCCGGTTTGGGTAGCTTGCCTGCGGTGACCAGTGCTGTCAACGATTTGAGCGGTATCTTTATGCCCGACTCAACAGACGCTCTTCGCACCCCGCAGCCCATCATATCTGACGATCACTTGCTGCTGTTCATGGTCGTTCAACCCCGCTTTCCGTCACAAAGGGGCGTTGAATACTCCACGTTAGTCACTACTCTCGTGCAGGACAGCATCGAGGCGTCGGGCGCTGAATCGCTTGGCATTCGCGTGAGGCAAACCGGCACCTATTCGTTCAACACCGCAACTACAAGAGCTGTGAACAAGGACATGTTACGTGCAACCATCATCTCTTCGATCGGTGTTTTCGTCATTTTTATTCTGGCATTTGGGTCTTTCTTCTACAGCATCATCGCCGTCATCCCGCTACTGGTGAGCGTTGTCTTAACGATGGCATGGGCGAAGTTTGCTGTCGGAGGTTTCAACCTGGTGACGACGTTCCTCCCGGCTTTGGTGCTCGGATTGGGGATTGATTACTCCATCCATATCATCTCGCGATATGCTGAGGAGCGAGGCAAGGGGCGCTCGCTGAATCGAGCGCTGCATACGGCGATTCTCAGCAAGGGCAAAGCTTCATTATTCGCTGCAATCACTACGTCATTGGTGTTTGTTGGCCTGTTGACATCACGATCACGTGCCCTCTTTGAAATGGGAGCCATTACCAGCGTTGGTGTTGTGGTGGCTTTCTTGGCGACGGTGTTCTTGCTTCCGGCGCTGATTACGTTGTCGCACTACTTGTTCAAAATCCGAAGGAAAGAAGGAATCGTCAGTTTCGCACCGCGCATGTCTGGATTCTTCCAGCTCATTACCGGGCGCGCTCGCGCAGTGTTTGTCATCATCCTCATTCTCACGTTCTTCGTTACGTTTCAAGCAGCACAAACGTCCTTTGAGTTCTCAAGCACGGATCTGATTCCAAGGGTCGAATCCCAAGAAGTGGCCGAGATTTTGCAGGAGAACTTCGCGAACAGCGCTACGGGTGTGGGAAGTGTTTTCACGTTCTATGCATCGACAGGGGAAGAGCTCCGAACCGTTGTTGAAAGGTTGACTGACTATGATCAGCAATGGGCAGAATTCGGATTGCCTCCCATCGTGGAGGGGGTAGAATCCGCGTTGGATTATCTGCCGGTCAACCTGACCGAGCAGCAACAGATGCTGAATACCCTCGACATCAGTGCATATATTGAACAGCTCGACATTCTTGGAGCCAGCCTTGACGGACAGGCGGATACACTGGCTCAAATTCGTACTGTACTGGCTCAGTTCTCGCTTCTTCAATTCGCAGCATCTGCGAATGGCGAAGTTGGTTTGGGGATCCAAGGGAACCAAATCATGCGGCAATTGCGCGATGTCCAAGAATGGATTGGGCAGACAGATGTAGCAGCGGTCTCATTGAATTTGGAAGCGTTGCGCGCGGCGCTGGCTGCTCTGAACTCCAACCTCAATCAGGTGCGGGACCTCCCTCCTGTAGAGGATCTTCTTCGTGAAGTGCTGCTTTCCTATCCTGAAGTGCTTCGCGCCAGGTTTCTGACCTCGGACGGGCGCTTTGTCATTCAAGCTAGAGTAAGCCGCACGATTTTCGACGAAGACAACATGGAGAGGTTTAATCTTTTTGCGGCTTCGTTCTCCGACGACTATTTTGGTATGCCTCTCGTGGTGCAGCAACTCGAAGGCTACATGAAGCGCGACTTCTATCTGTCTACAGGGATCGCGCTCTTTGTCATCATTGTCATCGTGTGGGGGAGCTTGCGAGGATGGATGCGAGCTCTATTGGCGGCAGCACCGCTGGTACTGGGATACATTTGGATGTTGGGAGGGATGAGATTGATGGGAATGGATTTCAACTTCCTCAGCATCACGATTTCACCGTTATTAATAGGAATCGGTGTAGATAACGGCATCCACATTATCCATCGGACGATGGAGGAGAACAGCCTACGACGAGAGGGTGCCATTGAGCGTGGCGTGGGAACGACCGCTATCTCAGTGATCGTAACGTCTCTGACCACGATGCTTGTGTTCGGTAGCCTGATGGTTGCGCGTACGCCGGGATTGCGGATGCTGGGTGCATCGGCCTTACTCGGAATCGGCTTTGCTCTTCTATTCAGTCTTCTGTTCTTACCGGCGGCACTCAAGGTTGAGGGCGGGAAGCGGGTATAATGCAGCAAGTGGAGCGGAACAAAGGGACGTGACGAACGTGAATCTTTATACATATATCGGCTTGGGCATGAGCCTTCTCGCGGCGATCGGGATGGGTTTCTTGCTGGGCGCTATTCCGCGCAAGCGGAAAGAAGGAGAAATCCTTGCTGTTGCGCAGGAAGAAGCCGATCAGATCAAGAATGAGAAGCTTCTTGAAGGTCGCCGGGAGATTCAAGCGCTTCGAGAAGAACAGGAGGAGCGCGCCAAGCGCCGTGAGGAAGAGGTCATGCGTTCGGAAGAACGAATCCTGCGCAGAGAAGACCGATTAGGTCAGAAGTCGATCTACCTCGAGAAAATCGAAGACTCCCTTCGAGAAGATGAAGAAACTCTCGCCAAGCTCAAGGAAGAGGGAGCACGCCTGTTGGAAAATGGGAAGGCTCAACTTGAGCGCGTTGCCGGATGGACTCGAAAAGAAGCACAAGACCAGCTGCTTAAGATTGTTGAGAGCGAATCGCAACGATTCTTCTCTCGCAAGATCGAGGAAGTGGAACGGCGAGCCAAGGAAGAGGCCGAACAGCGAGCAGCTCGCGTTCTGGCTACTGCGGTGCAGCGTTATGCCTCTGAATACGTGGAAGAGAACACCGTCAGTTCGGTTGCACTGCCCTCCGAGGAGTTCAAGGGACGAATCATTGGGCGTGAAGGCCGCAATATCAAGACCTTCGAGGCGTTGACGGGCGTTGAGCTTCTGGTAGACGATACTCCGGAAATGGTTGTCCTATCATGTTTTCATCCGCTTCGGCGAGAAGTGGCGCGTATGGCGCTTAACCGCCTGATTGAGGATGGACGCATTCATCCAGCGCAGATTGAGGAGAAAGTGCAACGAGCCCAAGCTCGGTTGGCGGAGCGAGTCAAGGAAGAAGGGCGAAAAGCGGCGTTCGATCTGGGAATTGATCTTCATCCTGAATTGTCGACCCTGCTTGGACGGCTGCGCTATCGCACGAGCTACGGGCAAAATCAGCTCACGCATTCCATTGAGGTGAGCGGGATTGCCAAGACGCTGGCAGAAGAATTGGGTGTTGATGCCAACAAGGCCAAGCGGGCTGGTTTGCTGCACGATATTGGTAAAGCCGTGGACCATGAAGTCGATGGTCCTCATGCCGTCATCAGCGCTGATTTGGCTCGACGATATGGTGAGGCCAAAGACGTC